>CAJORE010000001.1 GCA_905236595.1 uncultured Selenomonadaceae bacterium
AAACGCATCAAAGGTGATTCGCGTCCCGTAAATACCCAAGCCGATCGCGCCGAAGTAGTCGGTGCGCTAAAGGCAGTTGATTATGTCGTTTTGTTTGACGAGCCGACCGCCGAAGAAATTGTCGCCAAGGTGAAGCCGGCTGTTTACGTCAAAGGCGGCGATTATACTTTGGCCACATTGCCCGAAGCGAAAATCGTGCAAAGTTACGGCGGACAAGTGCGGTTTATTGAACTTGTTCCGGGGCGTTCGACAACGAAGATTATCGAAAAAATAAACGCCCGGTAAAAAATGCTACACTGATTCTCCGACGCATGAGTGTGTGATTCGATGAAAAATGTATTGATAGTAAAGCTTTCGTCAATCGGCGATGTAATCCACGCCTTGCCGGTGTCGTATGCCATAAAAGAGACCTTTCCCGAAGCACGGCTGACCTGGGTGGTCGAAAAGGCGTCATATTCTCTTTTAGAAGACAATCCTTGCATAGATCGTTTGATACTGTTTAAGAAAGAGGAAATGCGCGCTTCAATGGGCGGTTTTTGGCGCAATTTTTTCCCGCTTAGGCGTGAGCTGAAAGCGGAAAAATACGATGTCTCTTTGGATTTGCAAGGTTTGTTCAAGTCGGCGGCCATCGTAAAAGTGGCCGATGCCAAGTTAAAGTTGGGTACTTGTGATATGCGCGAGTTGTCCGACAAGGTGAGCAAGAAAATTGTCGGTGAGCATAGGAACGGACATATCGTCGATCGTTATTTGGATGTCGCCCGTGCCATCGGCTGTCGTGTAAATGAGGTTTGTTTTCCCTTAAAAGTCAGCGAACGAAACCAAAAAATTGCCTTATCGGTCTTGGAGCGCAACGGGTTTCGCCGCCATAACCGCTATGCTGTTTTGGTTGTCGGAGCAAGTTGGCGAACAAAATGCTGGGGCAGTAATTCTTTTGCGGCTTTTGCCGATTGGCTGTACGAACATAAAGTCGTTCCCGTATTGGTCGGTAGCGGTGTTGCCGAAGAACAGGCGGCTCGCGAAATCGAACATTTTGCCGAAATACCGCCGGTAAACATCGTCGGAAAGTTGAATTTGGCACAGTTAGCGTTTGTCATGCAAAATGCGGCACTCGTCGTCGGCAGCGATACCGGGCCGACCCACTTGGGCGCGGGGCTGAAAACGAAAACAATAATGCTGATGGGGCCGACCAAGCCGTTCAGAACCGGCTCTTACGGACAAGCGGAGAATATTATCGTCGCCGACAGACCATGCCTTGAATGTATGAACCGCATTTGTCCGAAGGGCGAGGATTGCTTAAAAGCGATAACTGTCAATAAAGTTGCGGCGAAAGCCGGGGAGTTGTTGCGTGTATAAAAATATTCTGGTCATAAATCTCATGCATTTGGGCGACTTGCTTCTGACAACTCCCGTGTTGCGAACATTGCGCGCCAATTACCCGAAGGCGCGTATAACACTCTTGGCGGATCTGAAGCTTGCGGATACGGTCAGCGAGAACAAATACATCGACGAATGTCTGTTTATCGACAAAAAAGGCAAGGACAACAACTTGCCGAATTTTGTTCGCTTTATCCAAAAAATCCGTGCCAAACATTTTGATCTTGCGATAAATTTGCACCGCAACGAGCGTGCCTCCGCTCTTGCCGCATTTTCGGGCGCCGACGAAATAGTCGGCTATGCCAAACCTTTTTTTTCGCTGTTCTTCAAAAAAGTTTCGGTAAACAAAAAGGCCGAGATGCATCAGATAAAATCGCATTTTGCCGTATTGCAAGAGGCGGTCGGCGTAACAAAAATAGACGACGGCGGGCTTGAAATGACAGTCCCCAAAGCCGCAAAAAAAAGCGCCACCAAACTTTGGCGAACGACATTTATCGGCAAAGAAAAAGTCGTGGCTTTTAACATAGGCGGCAGTTGGCCCGGCAAACGTTGGTTGCCGGAATATTTTGCCCAATGCGCCGATGACTTAATCGACAACGGCTATAGCATTCTTTTTTTGGGCGGCACCATGGATATTGAACGTGTAAACGAATGTACGGCTCACATGAAACACAAGGACAGCCATTCATGTAAAATCTTTACCGGCAAATTAACTCTCGGTGAGTTGGCCGCAGTACTCAGCAACTGTTCGCTTTTCATTACCACGGATTCCGGCCCCATGCACGTTGGGGTTGCCATGAACGTGCCGATTGTTGCCATGTTCGGTGCATCGCCGGTACTGGGGTTTTCGCCGTACGATGCCAAAGATGTGGTGATAAAGTCACCGGCGCCGTGTCATCCTTGCGATATTCAGATATGCCCCAAAAAAGGTGCGGAGAATATGCGCTGTATGCGTGAAATTCCTCCCGGAGCCGTATTGAAATATGCCTATGAACTTCTAAACAAGTTTAACGGTAAACCGGCACATTCTTTGCCAAGTCATTACGGCAAATACGAATGTCGTGTGGTGACCCCGTGAAATTTTTTAGATCGGAGTACCCTATGGACAAAAAGGAACTCGCGGAATTTGTCGCCAATCGGACTTCACGTTGCAAAGTGCTGGTCGTTGGCGATGTTATGCTCGATAAATATTATTACAGCGAAGTGCGGCGCATTTCGCCGGAAGCCCCCGTCCCCATCGCTCGCGTTGTCGGCGAAAAAGAAACGTTGGGCGGCGCGGCCAACGTCGCCCACAACTTAGCGCTTATGGGCGCCGACGTATCCATTGCCGGTTTTGTCGGCAACGATTACCATTGCCAAAGCTTGATGGATAAATTCATTTCACGCGGCATCGACCTGCGTGGTTTGGTGGCTACAAATGAACCTACAACCACCAAAATTCGCATCATCGGCGAACACCAGCAAATGTTGCGGCTTGATTTTGAAGACAGCGACCCCGTCGTCGGCGAAAACGCCGCCAAGCTCTGCAAGTATGTGAGCGGCAAACTGTCGGAAAGCCTCGATTGCGTAATAATTTCCGATTACGGCAAAGGAGCTTGCGCCGAAGAAACTTGTCATCGTATCATAAGGGATTGCCATGCCCATGGCGTCCCCGTGGTTGTTGATCCGAAAGGCCCCATGTGGAGCAAGTATTCAACGGCCGACTACATAACACCGAATGTGAAAGAAATAAACGAAGTATTGTTGGAGCCGATAAAAAACAAAGATGATGCCGTGGAACGAGCTGCCCGCTACGTTATGCGCAAATTTGCCCTAAAGAACGTTATTGTTACCCGTTCGGCAATGGGGATGACGCTGGTGCAAAAGGACGCGGCAACACACATTCCAACGCGAGCGCAAGAAGTTTTCGACGTTTCGGGCGCCGGCGATACGGTTATAGCCGTATTCGGCTTGGCGTTGGCGGGCGGCTTAAAACCGACAATCGGCGCGTATTTGGCGAATCTGGCGGCCGGAGTCGTCGTCGGCAAACTCGGTACTTACGCCGTTGCCCGCGAAGAATTGTTGGCGGCCTTGGACAAAGACGATACAATTACCCTATAAAAACAGCTCAAACAGCCCTTATGTGTTGTTGTCTGTCTTGCCTGCGACGCGACAGACAACTTATAAAAATTAGTTTTTGTTTTTTCATTAAAGGGCATCTCTAAAAACTGTGTTGCGGAGGAAACGTATATGATTATCGTGACGGGTGGTGCCGGTTTTATCGGCAGTAATTTGGTCAAGGCCTTAAACGAACAAGGGCGCAAGGATATTTTAATCGTTGACGACTTAAAAGGCGGCGAGAATTACAAAAACCTCAAAGGGCTTCACTTTTTGGATTGCCGTCACAAGGACGATTTCTTGGAGTCCATCGAAAACGATGACTTTGACGGAACGGACATCGACGCGCTTTTCCACGAAGGTGCCTGTTCCGATACCATGGAATACGACGTCAATTTCATGATGAAAGTCAACTACGAATATTCCAAAAATCTGTTGCATTTTTGTATGCAACACCGCGTGCCTTTTTTGTATGCCTCGTCGGCGTCAACTTACGGCGGCGGCAAAAACGGCTTTACCGAAGGCGATCGCTGCGAGGATGCCCTAAACCCTTACGCCTTCAGCAAACTGCTGTTCGATCGTTACGTCCGCCAGGTATTGCCCGAAGCACACAGCCAAATCGTTGGCTTAAAATACTTTAACGTCTACGGGCCTCAGGAACAACACAAAGGGAAGATGGCGTCAATTTTTTATCAACTTTACAAACAGGTAAAGGGAACCGGCAAAGCACGCTTGTTTAAGGGGACGGACGGTTATGCCGACGGCGGGCAACGAAGGGATTTTGTCTACGTTAAAGACGTGGTTAAAGTAAATCTTTGGTTCTTTACTCAAAAAGGTGCCAGCGGCATTTATAATTGCGGTACGGGGCGTGCCCATACCTACAACGAAGCCGCCGCAGCCGTAATTTCCGCTGTGGGCAAAGGTGAAATCGAGTACGTTGACTTCCCGGAAATTTTGCGGGGAAAATATCAAAATTTCACGGAATCCGACCCGAAACATTTATTGGCGGCGGGCTACGACGGCGGTTTCACCGATTTTAACGCGGCAATAAAAGAATACTGCGAATTCCTTGATAAGGGCGGGTATTTTGACTATGAAGAAGCGCGCTATTTTTCTTGATCGGGACGGAACGATAAACGTTGACGCCGAATATTTGAGCGACATAAAAAATTTTTACTGGTTGCCCGATGCCATCGAGGCCATACGCTATATTAACGAACACGGCGCATTGGCCATTGTCATTACCAATCAAAGCGGCGTAGCAAGAGGTTTTTTCGCCGAAACGACCGTCTTGAAAATACACGAATTTATGCAAGAAGAATTGCACCGTTACGGAGCGCATATCGACGGCTTTTACTTTTGCCCGCATCACCCCGAAGCAACGGTTGCGCAATATCGTCAAGATTGCGAGTGCCGCAAGCCGAAACCGGGGCTTATTTTACAGGCCGCAAAAGATCACGACATTGATTTGGCTCATTCGGTGATGATCGGCGACAAAGAGCGTGATGTCGAGTGTGGCAGACGCGCCGGCACTTTGGGTGTTCGTTACGTCGGTGGTTCGCTTTTGTCCGAGGTAAAAAAATTTGTCTAAAATCTCAACTCTCCCCTTGGCGGTAATTATTTTGACACGCAACGAAAAAAACAACATTGTCGCCTGTCTGCAATCGGCCGCCTTCGCCGACGAAACAATCGTTGTCGATTCGGGCAGCACCGACGGAACGCAAGATTTGGCACTTCAATACGGCGCAAAAGTATACGAACACCCAATGGACGATACAGGCTTTGCCGGGCAACGCAATTTTGCCTTGACGCAAACAAGGGCGGCGTGGGTGTTTTACCTCGATGCCGACGAACGTATCTTGGACGATACAGCCAAGGAGATTGCCGCCGTCGTTGCCGAAAACAACCGCGCCGCCTATCGCGTTAAGCGTTTGAACATAGTTTTTGGACAACTGATGCGATTTGGCGGGCATAAACCGGACTATGTAACCAGGCTGTTCCCCCGCGAAGCGGTAAAATGGGCGGGGGTTGTGCACGAAACGCCAAAGACGTCGCTCCCCGTGAAAACGCTGAAAAATCCGTTGGAACATTACACCTATACCGATTGGGAACGGTATTTTGAAAAATTTAACAGCTATACGACCCTTATGGCAAAACGAATGGGCGAAGAAGGACGGCACATAACCTTCGCCCACATCCTTTTTCGCCCGTTGTATGCATTTTTTCGTTTTTATGTTTTGCAACTTGGTTTCTTGGACGGCAAACAAGGATTTATTTTTGCCGCCAATCATCTTTTTTACACCATGATAAAATACGTCAAACGTTACTATGCCCAACGTAAGGAGTGAACACAATGCGTTTTGCCATTATGGAAAATGTGGCGAGCGAGGGCGGTCACGAAATTGATTTTGACCGCATCTTGGTCGAGGAACTGTCCGCTCTTTCGCATGATGTCGAATTCTATGTTCCCGAAGGGCATAAGTTTCGCTTTGACTACAAGAAAAAAATCCATTATCTAAAAGGTTGCGGCGTTTCCTATGACGGAGCGCACGGCGCCAAAAAAGCGTATTTGGCCTTAAAACGCGAATACCATCGCCAAAAGTGGTACGCCGCCATGTATGATTACGCCAAAGCCGGCGCTTTTGATGCGCTTATTTTTCCGTCGGCGACGTATCGCTATTTGCGTTCGTTACGCATAAGCCCGCTGAAAAAATCACCGGTTCCCGTTTTGTTTTTGATTCACGGCCTGACACCGGCGGAAGCAAAAAAATTGGATGATGCCGCCGCACCGTTTGCGACTGTCGAAAACATCCGCATCGGCGTACAAACATTCGCCAAGGCCAAACTGAAACTGACGGCTCAACACACCAAAATCTATCCCCCGCCGAATTATATTCCTCGCGACATACCTGCCGACAAACAATCCGCAACCGCCCACGATACGTTGCGTTTGGGGATTTTTGGCCAGTATCGCCGCGAAAAGAACGTGGACTCATTTATCCGTGCTTTTTTGCGGGGACAATACAACCGTGCCGTACAACTCGTTGTCCAAGGCGCGACAACAAACAAGGCGGATGCCCAAGATTTTGAAGATCTTATCGGGCGTTATGCCAACGAAAACCGTCTGCTTTTTTGGCACAAGCCGTTGATAGGCGCCGAATGGCAGCGCGGCCTGTTGAGCGTCGATGCCGTTGTTATTCCTTACGGCAACAGCCGCTATCTTTATCACACTTCGGCGATTATCGGCAACGCCATGGGACACCGCCGTCCGATTATCGTTGCCGACAACGTGAACCCGGAAATTTTGCACGATTATAAAATCGGCATATCATTTAAGAGCGGCGATTTGGAATCTTTGACGACGGCAATAACAAAATTCGTCAATGGCTACGACGCCGACCAAGAGATATACCGCCAAGAACTGTCGCGAGCATACCGGGATTTTTCGCCGACGTTGTTGGCTCAAAATATTATAAGTTTGGCGGAAGGTTGCTATGCTTAATCTTATCGACATTGGTAAAAAAATTTACGATGTATCAAACCCGCGGGAAGCACACCGCTTGGCGGTATTTTTGGCGCGAGGGACGTTGCATTACGGCGAACTGAACAAACTGTGGCAATACTTTATGCAAGACGAAGTTCGGCAAAAAATTATCGTCGCCAACCCTTTCCCAATCGAACAAGCGACCCGCGCTTTTTTCTATCACCGATCCAAATTTGCCGAACGGGTAAAACTGATAATAGATCATTATGATTTGGTTGTCGCCCGCTTTAAGCCCGAATGGGCGGCAAAAATTGTCAAAGACGGGCCGTTGCTTCTGTGGCAAAGCCCGCTCCCCGACGCCAACGATTGGCATTTGACGATGAATTTTGTCGCCGGTCAACGCAAAGAAGGCTTGCAAAGCCTTATCATGTATTACAAAGGCATCGAACTGTATCAAATCATGTTTTGGTATCAAAAAGACGTGCATGGCGATTATTCGCTGTTCATCGGCGCCATACAGGGGGCAAATTCCGCCAACGCCACGGAGCTTATAAAAGAAACGACAAAACTTAGCGAGCGTTATCGCACCAAAAATCTTATTCTCTATATGCTCCGCGCCGTCGCCCGGTGTCTTGGCTTGAAGCGCATATATGCCGTATCCAACGAAGGCTATTATGCCAACAATCACTTGCGCACCGATCGCAAACTAAAGACGGATTTCGGCGCATTTTGGCAAGAAACCGGCGGCCAAAGTACAACCGATCGGCGTTTTTACGAGTTGCCGCTTATTGAGCCGCGTAAAACCATGGAGGAAGTACCGACACGCAAACGCGCCGTATACCGCCGCCGTTTTGCCTTCTTGGACGAGGTGGATGCCACGGTATGCGCCAATTTGCGCCAAGCCCTGGCAAATTCAAACCAAACTTCTTAATCTTGTCTCGGTACGAGAGGAAATATACATGCGAATTTTACTCGCCAACTTCGCCAAGATGATTAACGATTCGGGCGGCCTGGCAAAAGTGCATTGCGCTTTTGCCAATGAAATGGACGGGCGCGGGCATCAAGTGCTGATGATGTACAGCGACGACAAAGAAGGCTCCTTCTTTTATGAAGTCGCGCCGACGATAGAGAAAGTAAATTTGCGCCACTACGACGGACAAACGCACCTTTATCCTACGGCATACAAATTAAAACGCGAGCTTTACCGCGCCTTTGATAAACGAAAGGCGCGCGCCGTAAACGACGAATTCACGGAAAAATATTTGACGAGTGCCGCCGAAAAAGCGTTTACTCGTTTTAATCCCGACGTTTTGATTTGTTTCCAACCGGCATCCGCCAAGACCTTCCTGTGCGATTTGGCGTTGGATATACCGACCGTTACCATGTCCCACGGCGATCCGGAAGATTATTTTCACACCTACCCGCCAAAAGAACTGCCCGCCTTGGGGAAAAGTACCGTCTGCCAAGTATTGATGCCGACCTTTGCCGAAGCGATAACCAAACGCTTCCCGCAAACCCGCGTCCGGGTTATCGGCAATGTTGTCCCGCAATATGACGAGTGTGCCGATTTAACGACAATCAAGGACAACTACAAAATAATTTTTGTCGGTCGGCTTACAAAAAACCATAAGCGTCCGCATCTTCTGATTGAGGCCTTTGGCAAAATTGCCGAACAATTTCCCGCGTGGCGGCTTGAACTGTGGGGAGCGAAGGATCGTGCTTCCTACGAGCATTGTTTGCAAAAGCAAATTGACGAATTGGGGCTTGCCGGGCGTATCACGCTAAAAGGTACGACACAAGATGTCAAAACGGTGTTGAAGCACGGCGATTTGTTTGTTTTCCCCAGCGCTTACGAAGGTTTTGGTTTGGCACCGGCTGAAGCTATGAGCATGGGATTGCCGGTCGTCGCCT
>CAJORE010000002.1 GCA_905236595.1 uncultured Selenomonadaceae bacterium
GGGCGGCCTATTTTCGTCGCGTCATCGGACAAGGAATACTGTGTTTTCGCCATGCAAACGGGCAAATTGTCCGCGCCCAAATCCTTGATGTCAACCAACTGTTTTTTCGCGGCGGGGGTGAAATCGACACCGGCTGCGCCGTAAATTTTTGTAGCAATTCGGTCAATCTTTTCTTCGACGGGCAGTCCGTCCTCGTACAACGGGCAAAAATCGTTCGGTTGCTCCGTTGCCGCCAAAACAAGCCGCGCCAATTCTTTGCCGCCGTCACCGCCTTTTTCCCACACCTCGGACACAGCCGCCTTTGCCCCGAGAAGAGCGCATTTTTCCTTTACGAAGTTTAATTCTTCGATTGTATCCGTCGGGAAAGCATTTATCGCGACAACCGTCGGCAGATGATACGCTTTTATGCTGTCGATATGTTTTTCTAAATTGGCAAATCCCTTGGCCAAAGCCTCCATATCCGTTTTTGCCAAATCAGCTTTGGCCATGCCGCCGTGCATTTTGAGCGCACGAATAGTCGCAACGATTACAACGGCGTCGGGATGCAAATTTGCTAAGCGGCACTTGATGTCCAAAAATTTTTCCGCGCCCAAATCCGCACCAAACCCGGCTTCGGTGACTACATAATCAGCTGTCGCCAACGCGAGACGCGTCGCTATGACCGAGTTGCATCCGTGGGCAATATTGGCAAACGGTCCGCCATGAATAAACGCCGGTGTTCCCGCCAAAGTTTGTACCAAATTGGGTTTTATGGCGTCTTTGAACAACAGCGCCAGCGCTCCCGTCACGTTGAATTCGTCGGCGCGGATGGCGCGTCCGTCTCGCGTATAAGCGACGATCATCCTGCCCAAGCGCTGTTTCATGTCGGTCAGATCATCGGCCAAGCATAAAATCGCCATCATCTCACAAGCCACGGTGATGTCAAATCCGCTTTCACGCGGTACGCCGTGCGCTTTGCCGCCTAAACCGATAACAACGTTCCGCAAAGCGCGATCGTTAATATCAAGCACCCGCTTGTGCAAAATGCGCCGCACATCAATATCCAAAGCGTTGCCCTGCTGAATGTGGTTATCAATAACCGCCGCCAGAAGATTGTTGGCCGTGGTTATGGCGTGAAAATCGCCGGTAAAATGCAGGTTTATGTCCTCCATCGGAACAACTTGCGCATAGCCGCCGCCTGCCGCACCGCCTTTAAGACCGAAACACGGTCCCAATGACGGTTCGCGAAGCGCCAGCGCCGCCCGTTTGCCCATTTTCGCCAAGGCATCGGCCAGCCCGATACTGGTCGTTGTTTTTCCTTCGCCTGCCGGCGTCGGATTTATCGCCGTAACAAGAATAAGTTTGCCGGGCGTCGGACGACAAGCTGTCGTTTGAGGATTTATTTTCGCTTTGTATTTACCGTACGGTTCAACATCGTCGGCGGGAATATCAAGCTTGGCGGCAATCTGTTCAATAGGTTCCATTTCCGCCGCTTGGGCAATTTCCACATCCGTTTTCATCATTGTTCCCCTTCTCTTGCAAATCGGCATTTTGAGCAACAGCTGCCGCAAATTCCTCATGGGTAATGCCGTAACGATTAAGACGCTTCAAAAAAATTTTCGCATTGGCAAAACCGATTCCCAACGTTGCGCCGATCTTGGCACGATTGGCAGCGGCATTTTCCGCGCCGACCAAAGCGAATTTGCGCATATCCGCTTCGGTAAAACGTACCGTCGGCGAAAATTGTTCGCCGCGAACTTTTGCTAACGCCGCCGTTATTGCCGCTACATTCGCATTTTCAACGCCCACATCGGTGTCCTTGGTCGCATCCGTCTGCGATACAAACGCGTGTTTGGCTTTCGGAAAGCGCGTCGTCAACAAACGACGAATATGTTCACCGGCCGCATCGGGATCGGTGAGAATGATAATTCCCCGCTTCTTGTACGCCGTTTTTATTTCGCGCATGATTTCTTTAGCTATTTTTACGCCGCCCGTGGCAATGCAGTCAGCGACAACGGCTCTGTTTACGGCGGCAATATCCGATTTCCCCTCAACGACGATTACTTCTTTTATCATCTTTTTTTCATCACAAAACACGTTCAAGCGCCGCCCATATCCGATTGTGAATAACATCAATCGGCAACGGGTTTAGCGTGTCATCGGCGCAAGGAATACGCTCCCACCCGTAGTCATTCGCCAAAGCGCAATAAGCCGCGTACGCCCTTTCCAAATATGCGCCGTCTTTTTCGTGAATATCGCTTGCGCGAACACGAGCGGCAATCAGTTTTTGCGCGGCGCTGGGCGGCATATCGAGAAAAATCACCTTGTCCGGCTTGGGCAGAGCCAATTTTTCATACTCCAAATCACACAGCCACGCCAAAAATTTTTTTCTCGCGGCGGCGTCGGTAATTTTCGCCGCCTGATGCGCCATGTTGGATGTAACGTAACGGTCGGCGATAACAATGCCGCCGTCTTCCAAGAATTTGCGCCAATTTTTTTGATAGGACGCAAAGCGATCGACGGCATAAAAAAGGGAAGCGGCATAAGCATTAACCGTTGCCGCTTCGGAACCGAACTCACCCCGTAAATACATTTTGACAAGCGCCGAGGATGGCGAATTATAATCGGGAAAAGAAATTTGCCGCACAGCTTTGCCCGTTTCCTTACAACGCCGAAACAGGAGCGCCGCTTGTGTAGCCTTCCCCGAACCGTCGCCGGCCTCCATTACAATCAATTTGCCGCTCATTAAATAAGCTCCTTTTCGACGACATTTATGCGGCGCAACGTCGAATCGGCCGCGCCGGTTATTTGATAACCGGCATTTTTTACTTCCGTCAAATATTCGCTCATTTCCTTGGTTATGACTTCACCCGGCAATATGCAGGGAATTCCCGGCGGGTACGGCGTAATTTCTTCGGCGGCTATGCGCCCGACGCAACGGGCAAACGAAACCGACTTACTGCCGGCGAAAAAAGCTTCTCGCGGACTCATCTCTGTTTGCACGGCAGGCACGGGAGGCGCCACCAACGTAAAGAGTTTATCACCTGGATATTTGTTGGCAATATCCATAAGCGCGATTATCGCCGCATGAGCCTGCTTCATAACGTCGGCATAGGTTATCAGCAACAGAACATGATACGGATCGGCAAGTTCGCACGCTATATCGCGGTCGCGCAACATAACTGCCAATTCCAAGCCGCTTATCCCCAAAGCTCGTGTGTTTATGGTAATTTTCGTCGTATCCAAATCGGCAATGCCCTTCTTGCCGACTGCTTCGACGCCGAAGGATGACAAGCCGCGAATTTCGTTGACAATGCGCCGCAACTCCCCAGCCAATTCTGCCGCATCATCGACAGCGCCGGGCATTTCGGCCATCTGCAGTCGGGCAACATCAAGCGAAGCAAGCAAAATTTGATTGGGACTGGTCGTTGTCAACATACTCATTGCCCGGCGTACCCGTTCAATATTTATGCGATCGCTACCCACAAGCAACATCGACGCCCCGGTCATGGCTCCTAAGGTTTTATGGGTACTCATGGCCGCCATATCGGCACCCAAGTCAATGGATTGCTCCGGTAAACGCGACGAAAATTTCAAATGAGCGCCATGGGCTTCATCAGTCAACAGCAACATATTGTTATCGTGCGCCAATTTGGCAATGCCTTTGACATCGGGGCATAAGCCGTAATAATTGGGTGTTACAATCAATATTGCTTTGGCATCGGGATTTTCTTGAACGGCTTTGGTCACGGTGTCCAACGTGGGGCCTGCGGCAATGCCTTCAAAAAGTGACGGCTTCATCCAAACCGGTTGCAAATCCGCCATGACAAGTCCGCCGAATACCGAGCGATGGACGTTGCGCGGCACCAAAACCTTGTCACCCGGCGAAAGCGCCGACAATAACATGGCGTGAATTGCGCCGGTAGTACCGTTGACCGAAAAGAACGCCGCCTTTGCTCCGTAAAGTTCGGCGGCAAGTTCTTGAGATTCCTTTATGATTCCCGTGGGATTATGAATGTTATCAAGTTCACTCATCAAAGACACATCGGCGTTAAAGCCCATATCCGTAATAAAAGTTCTCATCAGGTAATGGGCGCCTTTCCCTTGTTTGTGTCCGGGCGTATGAAACGGAGTAATCTTCTTCTTGGCATACTGAACGGTAGCTTCTGCCAAAGGTGCA
>CAJORE010000003.1 GCA_905236595.1 uncultured Selenomonadaceae bacterium
GCACCCATGCCATATTGAACGCCAAAAAAGTCGCCTTTAAGGACTTGGGACTTGTAATTATCGACGAAGAACAGCGGTTTGGCGTAAAACAAAAAGAAAAAATCCGTTCCCGGGCGGCCGGCGTCGATGTCCTGTGTTTGTCGGCGACGCCTATCCCGCGCACGCTCCATATGTCGTTGGCGGGGGCGCGGGATATGAGCCTCATAACCACACCCATCGCCGATCGGTTGCCGGTGCAAACCTACGTTATCGAGGACGACGATCGGTTGTTGGTGAACGCCATTAAGCGCGAGATAAAACGCGGCGGACAGGTGTTCTTCATATATAACCGCGTGGAAACAATCGACGTAATGCACGAACGTTTGGCCAATCTGCTTCCCGAAGCGCGGATTCAAACGGCTCACGGACAAATGACGGAGGCGCTCTTAGAGCAAATAATGCTTGATTTTTACGAAGGCGACGTCGATGTCTTATTGGCCACAAGTATTATCGAAAACGGTCTTGATGCACCAAACGCCAATACGATTATAATTTACGACGCGGATCATTTCGGCTTGGCGCAGCTGTACCAAATGCGCGGCCGCGTAGGCCGCAGTTCGACTTTGGCATTTGCCTACTTCGTCTACCGTCCCAACAAAATCCTCACCGAAACCGCCGAAAAACGCCTGCAAACCATGAAGGAATTCGCCGAATTGGGCGCAGGATTTAAGATCGCCATGAAGGATTTATCCATTCGCGGCGCGGGCAATCTGTTGGGACACGAACAACACGGGAATATATCGAGTGTGGGCTTTAATATGTATTGTCAAATGCTTGAGGAAGCGACGCGAATGTTTAAGCTCAAGCAAGGCAAAGACAGCGCCGTCGAAACAGCGCCGTCGGAAGAGCCGCTCATCGCCATCCACATCGAAGCGTACATTGACAGCGATTACATTGCCGACGCCGGGCATAAGCTTGAGATATACCGGCGCATTGCCGACATCCGCACGGACAACGAAATTGACGATTTGCGCGAAGAACTTTGCGATCGGTTCGGCCAACCGGGGGATAACGTCACCGCCTTGCTGTCCGTAGCCAAATTGAAAAACAAAGCGCGCCGGTTGGGAATAAAATCCATCGTGGAACAAAAAAATTCCATGGATTTCACTTTCACGGAGAATAATAACCTCGACCCGCAACGCATGGCCGACATGAAAAAAACCTTCGGCGCCAATGTCAACCTGCAACCATCGCGCCGTATGCTTAGCTTTAAGCTGACCGATCACAAAAACATCGGCCGATTTACCGAACGATTGCTAAATTACATGGCGGGGGTCTGACCGCCGAACCAAAAAAAGCCGCTCTGCCGTATTACAGCAGAGCGGCTTTTTTTGGTACAACGTCACCAACCCACGGAGATTGCCCAACCATCGCCGACTTCGCGATAATAAAGCCGCTCGTGGGGAAATTCCGGCGGCGGATCGTCGGTTCTGTGGCTTTCGATGATGAAGTACCGTCCCTCTTCATCCGCCCACGGCGATTGAAAACGGGTGCGGTTATGACGCATATGATCGGTTAAAAGGCGCTTGGCTATGTCCATCGCCATTTCTTGAGTCGCTTTCATATTGTCCGCCTATCGGTTCAACTTTTTCCGTGCCTCGGCGATAAACGCCGTGTATCTGTCCCACATGGCCGAACTTACCCGACGATTGGCAATGGGGTTAAAGGTAAACAGTGAACGTTCGTATTCATTGACGTTCTTTTCCAAAAAGAACAAATAGTCGCTGTATTCCAAAGGGAACACCTTCCGCTCCAAATATTCCCGAATGAGCATATCCCATTCGATGCGCGATAACAAAATCACGTCCTTTTGTTGCCCTTCCTGCCCCTCGTGCCGCCTGAAAAAAGACAGCGGCTCTTTAAAAATCGCAAAGTCACCCTTTTCCAACACCTCTACGCCCATGGCAACGTCGGAGATTACTTTCAAGCCTTTGGATTCGGCGCGCCAATAATGATGCGTCAAATCACGGCGGCGAAACAAATACGTCGTCGGTTCGCCAAATGCGTTGTGCGATTCGCGCAGGCACAGCCACACAACAAATTCGGCGGGATATATGGTGTAGGGAGCTTTCACGGGGAAGGGAAACTTTATTTGTTGCTTCGGATTGGTGTCGATGTCAATGACCATTCGTTGGCTGGTCACCAGGGAAACATTGTCGCGAGTGAGAAACACATCCATCATTTTGGACAATTTTTTGTCGGCCAAAATATCGTCGTCCATCAACCATTGCAAATATTCGCCGTGCGCCATTTCCTCAAAGGGCGCAAAATTTTCCTCCTTGGTTTTGGCGTCGCGGTTGCGTTTGTAGGTAAGGCGCGGATCGCTCAAATATTTTTGGATTCGCCGCTCGGTTTCGTTATTGGTGGAATTGTCGCAGACCAACACTTCGACTTGCGGATAATCCTGCATAAGAGCGCTGTTTAGCGCCATTTCAAACAAAACCGGCCGATTGAAGGTGGGGATCATTACGCTGACCAAATTCGTCTTTACGCTTATGCGCGGCGCAGCGGCGGTTTTTTCGCCCGAAGCGCCGACAGTCTCCGCCGCACTTGACGTTTTGGACGAATCGTCCGCCGCAACCGCTTCGGAAGCCGATGTATTCATAACGCCTTTCCTCCGTTCATTATTTTGCGGCTAAGCCCCAACAGCCCCGCCAAATCATTCTCCGTCGCGCCGCTTTCAATAGCGCGGTCAAAGCTCTCCGCCGCCGCTTTTGCCTCGCCGACATAAAGCAAACTGCGCCCCAACCGGTACCAGAATTGCCCGTCCACCAACGGACTCTCGACGGTGACGGCTGCATACAGCGGCAAAACAGCCGCCATCTGTTCCTTTTGAAAGAGTTCGTTGGCCGCCCGCATCATCTTTTCTTCATCAAAATCGAGAGCCGCCCGCGCAAAGCGGTTTATCATATCCCGCGTGCCGTAGCTTAAAAGTTCTTTCAGCAACGTCATATACGCATCAAAATCTTCGGCGGTCAAAGGATCGTCAAGGCCGAAATAACGCACGATACACCGTTGCATACCTCGCGGCAAAAGCGCCAGCTCCTCGGTCATGTCCGCAATTTTCTCCGTCGGCAGCGCCAAAAGCGCCAGCGCCACATCACTCATGAATTTTGCCGTCAACGGTATGAGCGTGCGCGACGGAAGCGCCGAAGGCCGGCCTTGAACATCGGGTGTTTTCCAAATATACGGCAACAATGTTTCCCAAATGGGCTTATCCACATCATTGCGGTAGTAATGAAGCCCTTCAAAAAATAAGTTTGCCAAGCCTCGCGCCGCTTTTTGCGCCGCATTGACGAATTTGCCCGTGGCCATGAATTTTTCGTAGGAGCCGTCGGCCGGTTCGGTAAAATACAAAAAGGCGGCATCTCGCGGACGCTTCTGAAAATATTTGTGCAAAAATTGTTTGTCATCGGGCATTTTATAAAGCTTTTTCATGGCCGACAAAACTTTATGCGAATCGGCATCCCGCGACATTTCAAAATAAGCGTTTACCATAAGCTCTTTGTGCCGTTCTTTCGCCAAACGATCAAAGAGCAAATCGACAGCTTCGTCAATGCGCCCTTCCAAATTGCGAATTAACGCCAGCGTTGTTTTGGCTTGGGGCAAATCCGCCAAAATGGTCGTCTCGTATGTTTTATAAAGATTCGGGTCGGCGGCTTTCTTCAAGATTTTCTCCAAATCGGTTTCGGCACGGGCGAAATTTTTGGCGTCCATGGCCAGCATGGCATCCTCCCACAAAAAATCGGGATAGTCCGGCATATCGGCCAAAGCGCGATCAATTACTTTTTGCACGTCGGCGGCGGGGGCGTTTTTCCCGCGATGAGCCTTTATCAATATGCGGTACTGTTTGACATAAGCCTGCATAAGTCCGCCGGTTTTGCTTTTGATGGCCAAATCCGCATAATGAATGGCCTTGTCGTATTCCTTCAAGTTCAGGTACGTCGTCGAAAGATAGGTATAATGTTCGGGTTTTTCGCCGCCCGCCGCCTCAATATCGGCCAGCAACAGCTCCAAATTGCGGCGGTTTTTCTTCTCCGTCAAACTGTACGAATAGCCGGTGTGATAAATGACCAGCGGCGAGGACAAAACCTGCCACGGTTTTTTGGTTTGGGGGAACTCCAAGGCTTCATGGACGCGCCCCGCATAACGCAGCTTCGTCAGCCGCCGAAAAATGCGCGTTTGCGTCGTACTGCTTATAAGTTGGTTGCCGTTATCCACATCTATGTTGTTAAGCGGGCTGTCCATGGCGATAATCTTGCGATTGCCGTGAATTTGCTCCACATAATTTCGCAAATTGGCCTGCGCTTCGGGCGAAAAATATTCGTCCGCATCAAGAAAGACGATCCAATCACCGTCGGCCTTGCCGATTGCGTAGTTTTTGGCCGCCGCAAAATCATTGCGCCACGCAAAAAAGAAAACCTTGGCACCGGCGTTTCTGGCTATTTCCACCGTCCTGTCCTTCGAGCCGGTATCGACGACAATCATTTCATCAACGATGTCTTTTATGTTTTTTATCCATGTGACGATGTTATCCTCTTCATCCTTTACGATAACACACGCCGAAATTTTAGCCATGGCAATATTCTCCTTTTACGGTTCCTTACGGGCATCTTACGATAACTGCTCCATTATCGCCGCCCGCCGTATATTGCATCATTCGCATACGCCGCAACGGCGACAGCCCTCGCGGCACGGCAAAGTGGCTGTCTGTTGTTTGGCGCGCCCGAGTTCGACGGCGAAATATTCGTCCCTTACGCCCATATCCAAAACGTGCCAAGGCAAAATTTCGTCGGCGTGGCGCTCCCGCTCCGCATAAAATTCCGGAGCGAGATTATATTCCCGCATGGCTCCCGCCAAAGCTTTTGCCCCGCCCCGTTCGGCGGCGAGGGCAATGGCCGGCGCCAAGCGGCGATCACCCCGCGCCAGGACGCTTTGCCAATAAGCACTCTTGGGCGATTCAAAAATCAGTTCGCATTTTTTTTCGCCCTTAAGCGCACCGCGAAGTTGTTTGACGGCACCGTCGGCATATTTCTTGGCGGCGGCGCCCACGCGTTCAAACGGCGTAAACGGCTTTGGAACAAAGGGATTTACGCTGAGGGTAAGTTTGCCGATTTTCGGCGCATAAGCCAACACCTTCTTCGTCATGTCGGCAATGGCGAAAATATCCGCATCGTCCTCAAAGGGCAAAGCAACCATAAAATAAAAGCGAAAATTCCTTATCCCCGCCGACAAGCCCAAATCCACCGTGCGGAAAACGTCCGCTTCCTCAATGCCTTTGTTGATTATCCGGCGCATTTTCGCGCTGCCGGCTTCGGGAGCAACGGTCAGCGTGCGAAGTCCTCCCGCCGCCAAAGCATCCACCAACGTCTTGGTTACGGAATCGGCGCGAAACGACGCCACGGACATTTTCATTCCGCGAGACAGTATTTCCCGGCATATATCGTCGATATGGGGATAATCGGAGAGCGCCGCGCCCATTAAGCCGATACGCTTGTTGTACCGTGCGGCGGCGTCAATGGTGTCCAGCAAAACTTGCGGCGAACGCACCCGCGGCCGCCGAAAACAGTACCCGGCCATACAAAAGCGGCAATGCCGCCCGCAACCTCGCGCCGCTTCCACGAGGTACATATTAAGTTCCGTGTTGTCGGTGACGATAACGGTATGCGCCGGATAATCGTCAAGATTTTGGACCCATTGGCGACGCACTTTGACCGGCGCCCCCGCCGTATTTTCAATACGGTCGATGGTGCCGTCCCGATTATAAAGCGGCGTATACAAAGACGGCACATAAACCCCGGGGACAGCGGCCAACCGCTCCAAAAGTTCTTCTTTGCCCGCGCCATCCCCCCGCGCCGCCAAAAATGCATCGGTGAACACGGGCAAAATTACTTCGCCTTCCCCGACGATGAATGCGTCCGCAAAATCCGCCAACGGCTCGGGATTAAAGGTGGCGCAAGGTCCGCCTACGATAACAAGCGGATCGTCGGCACGTCGCTTTTTGGCAACGGGTTCGATTCCGCCGCGTTTCAGCATGGCAACGACATTAAAGTAATCCGGTTCAAAGGACAAGGCAAAGGCTACAATATCAAAGCGAAAAAGTTCGTCCTGCGTTTCCATGGACAACAACGGAAAATCCGCCCGCGGCGGCAAAAAGAAACGCTCGCAAACGGTGTCGCGGCGATTGTTCCACAGTTCATAAACGATATGAAAACCAAGATTGGACATTCCGACGAAATACGAATTGGGATAAACAAGCGCCACGCGGCAACGTCCGCCGGGTTTTATTATTGTATGCCCCGTTTCCTCGGCCAGGGCGGCGCGAATCTTCATTCGATAGTCTTGACGCAAAAACATTCCCCGCTTTTACAGTAATGGTAAAAATATAACAAAAAGACCGTCCCCGAAGGGGCGGTCTTTTCAGCCGATTAAACGCCGATCATCACGGTCGCGCATACGGCGGTTAATCGTCGAAAGCCCACGGTACACGGTGCTTAAGTCGATATCATTGCCGCGATTTTCCATGTAGCGTTCAAGCTTTCTCTTCACCCGCTGCAGGGCGTTGTCAATGGATTTCACATGGCGGTTAAGGTCGGCGGCAATCTCTTGATAGGACTTGCCGTCAAGATAATTCATAAGAACCCGCCACTCAAGATCCGAGAGGATCTCCTCCATTTTCTTCTCAATGTCGATAAATTCTTCCCGGCTGATAACCAATTCCTCGGGATCGGTCACCTTCGCCCCGGACAAAACATCAAGAAGCGTACGATCCGAATCTTCATCGTAGATGGGTTTATTAAGGGAAATATACGAATTGAGGGGAATATGTTTTTGCCGCGTAGCGGTTTTGATGGCGGTGATTATCTGCCTTGTCACGCAAAGTTCGGCAAACGCACGAAACGAAGAAAGTTTATCGTTGCGAAAATCGCGAATGGCTTTGTAAAAACCGATCATACCTTCTTGAATAATATCCTCGCGATCCGCACCGATAAGGAAATACGAACGCGCCTTCGCCCGCACGAAATTGCGGTACTTGTTGATAAGATAATCAAGTGCCGCACCGTCACCGCCGTTTTTTATTTCATACACAATCTCTTCGTCTGTCAAATCGGCGAACAAATCTTCCTCAGAGCCAAAAGCACCCGCCGCGACGGGCGCATCAACCGCCGTCGCACTCTCTGCCATCATGAAAGCCTCCCAATGTTGATTGGTTGAGTTCCTCGCTAAATTTTTCGTCGCGGCGCACCGCAAGGCCAAAATCCGACCGACAATCCGCACCGCTCATTTACGCTACCGCCCA
>CAJORE010000004.1 GCA_905236595.1 uncultured Selenomonadaceae bacterium
AGCACCACTACGCTTCGTCGTCATTCCTTGTCTGCCGAAAAAATCCCTCGGCAATGGCACGAACTCATTTATGCAGTATTTCCTATATTCGCCGCCCGAAAAGCGGCGAATGTAACGACAAAAATTAAAGCCGCCTACCGTATCTTAACACAATTACCTCTCGACTGCAAAGCAACGCATTTTTTCTCTGCAACATCAATGTGCCGTTCGGCAACAAATTTTCCCACGAATTTATCGGCAATCTAATTCCCTACGGTTCCCAACAATTGCCGAGCATTGCCGCCCATAATCTTTTCTTTATCCGCCTCGGCAAGATCGGGCAAATTGTTTATAAAATCCGCCGTCCCCCCTTGATCCGACCACGGACTGTCCGTCCCGAACAGAATACGCTCGGCGGAAAAAGCCGCCACAAACCGACTAAAATCATCGGCGCATAACATCTGCAAGCGTTTCCGGTCGGGATTTTCGTCATGCGCCGGAGTTATCCTGCCGAAAGAAAACGCCGTGTCGATATAGACATGGGTAGCGGCGAGATAACGTATCGCCGCCTCCCATTGCCGCCAACCGCCCATGTGAGCCGCCACAAGCTTAAAGGCGCCGATTTTTTCCGCAACCTCGGCAATCATTTGCGCCGAACAACGGTCAATACCCGGAAAGCCAATATCAAACCCGGCGTGAGTGACAACGATTAACCCAAGTTCGGCGGCGCGATCCAAAATCCGCAAGAATTTGCAATCGGTTATGTCGGTGTCTTGATATACGGGATGAATCTTTATCCCCTTCAAGCCGAGATTTTTTATGCGCGACAATTCATGCCGATAATTGTCATAGTCGGGGTGGATGCCGCCGAAAGATAAAATCATGCCCGAATATTTTTCCGTTAATTGCGCGGCAAAATCATTGATATGCTCGGTTTGTCCGGCGTGGGTTGCCACCGGCAAAAGCACCGCGCAATCAACGCCGTTTTGTGCCATTGACTCCAACAATCCGTTAAGCGTCCCTGCGGTATGCGGCGCAATTTTGGCGGCACGGCTCAACTTATCTATCGCAACGGCGGCTATTTTGTCGGGGAAGCAATGGGTATGAAAATCAATGACCATTGCTTACCTTACCGACACACAATGCTTATCGTTGATGTCCCGCACTTTTTCGACGCGACGGCGATACTTCGCTTCGGTCAAAGGATCCGTCGCAAGCCACGTTTTGACAATCTCCATGGCGATGGCGCCGCCGATTATCTTGCCGCCGATGCAAAGGACGTTCGAATCGGTATGTTCGCGGGACAGCCGCGCACAAAAAGGATCTTGACAAACCGCCGCATAACAGCCGCTTATTTTATTGGCAATAAGTGCGCTGCCATAGCCCACGCCGTCAACAAAAATACCGCGTTCGCACTCGCCTTTTCCCACGGACAAAGCCGCCGGATAAACAAAATCTGACAAATCGCAAGAATTTTCGTCGTAGGTGCCAAAATCCTTTACCTCGTGTCCCTGCGCTTCGAGATAACGCTTAATTTCATTCTTGAGAACCGTCCCGGCGTGGTCGTTTGCCATAGCAATCTTCATAAAAATTCACCTCATAGTGCGTAAAACCAAATGTTTGTCAATCGCAAAGCGCGAGTAACTTATCACGCAATTCTTTGACGGGCGCATAAAGGGCAACATAATCGGCGCTCTCCTTTGCCCGCAATTTTTCCGTAATATCCGAAAGCGGCTTATAAATGGGCGATATCGCCAAATTGCCCACAACGCCTTTTAGGGCGTGTGCCGACTCGAATGCAGCGGCAATATCGGCATTTTTCAGCTCGCCCTCAAGTTTGTCGAAATATTCGTTGGCAAGCCCCATTTTAATCATTTTAAAATAGAACGCTTCCATGTTCATGCAACGATTCAACCCTTCGTCGGTATCAACGCCGAACTCCTTCAATTTTTCCACAGTAAGCATAAATGTCCCTCCGTTTATTCCCGATGCAAAAATTACAAAAATTTTCTTGCTCTGCCACTACCGCCCGACGATAAAATGGTGTACTATATGAGGCGTACCATTTTTAGGGAGGCATTGACGTGCAAAAAATACTCATTGTTGATGATATGACGGTATCACTCATGATGGTGGAAAATATGCTTTCCACGCGGTATGAAACCGTCTGCGCCGAATCCGGCGAAGAGGCTCTTGAACTATTTCGCAAAGAACGCCCGGACATGGTGCTGTCGGATTTAAGAATGCCCGGTATGTCGGGCTTTGAGCTTATGCAAAAACTTCAAGCGGAATATCACGAAACAATTCCCTTTATGTTCATGACGGCCGACCACGACGAAGAAACAGAAACCGCCGGATTTGACAACGGCGCAATGGATTTTATCCGCAAACCTTTCCGTCCTGACGTCTTATTAAGACGCGTCGGCAACATAATGCAAACCGTCGATGAAATCAAAGGACTAAAGAAATACGCCGCCGTCGATTCGCTGACGGGTCTTTTGAACAAAGCCTCCGGCGAACGGGAACTAAAGTCACTCTGCCGCACCGAAAAGGGCGTCATGATGATGATTGATCTTGACAGCTTCAAACTCGTCAACGATATTTACGGTCATTCCATGGGCGACAAAATTTTAATAAGTTTCGCCGACATAATTCGCTCCGCCATGCGTCCCACCGATTTAATTGCCAGGTTCGGCGGCGATGAATTCATCGCCTTTTGTCATCACATGGACGAAACGGGCATGGCACACAAAAGCGAATTTATCAACAACGAACTGGTTAATGCGGCAAAAAAAATTCTCGGCGCCGACATGAACATTCCGCTTGGCGCGTCCTTGGGCGGCGTTGCCATCCCCAAAGAAGGCACGGATTTTGCCGAACTTTACAAAAAAGCCGACAAAGCGCTGTACATCGTCAAGCAAAACGGCAAGCACGGCTGGCATCTTTACTCCGAAAGCCGCGAATCCAAAGAAAACGTCGAATACTTGGAAACCGCCAACAAACTTGAGAACATCGACAAAATTTTAGGCGAACGCAACATAAGCGGCGGAGCCTTGCAACTTCCCTTTGAACATTTCCGCACGCTGTATCGGTTCATGAAACGCGCCGTGGAAAGCTGCGCCGAATCCTGCTTAATACTTATGGTATTGGAAAACGAACCGCCCGCCCCCGTTGGCGAAGAATTTCTGAACGTCCTGACCAAAACCCTCCGCAAAGGCGACGCCGTAACACGCAACGGCGCACGCGAATTCATTGTTCTCTTGACCGGTACCGGCGGGCAAGATATGATTCACGCCGTAAAACGCGTAAAAAGCAACTGGGACAATGCCCCTTCCGACAACGGCAAAAAATATCCTTTTTCCTTTGACTGGACAGTAATCGAAAAATAGAGTGCCATTGGCATTGCCGAAAATTTTCCTGCAAAAGCCATCGCCTGTTGACGATGGCTTTTTGCTATCTGTTATGTAATCGCTTCCGTCTGCCGTTTGCCGATGAGTTCGGCCATGGTACGGTACATATTTTTCGGCTCTACGGGCTTGGCAAGGTGCGCATCCATCCCCGCTTGCAAAGAACGCTGAACATCTTCGTCAAAGGCATTGGCAGTCATGGCAATGATAGGAATCGATACCTTGTCGCCGCGCTGTTTCTCCGTATCGCGGATGGCTCTTGAAGCACCGAGGCCGTCTAACACCGGCATACGGACATCCATAAGCACGGCATCAAAATAACCGGCCGGCTTCAACGAAAAAAGCTCCACGGCGCGCATACCGTTTTCGGCAATCGTTACTTCCATACCGCGCATGAACAAAAGTTGCTTGACAATCTCGGCATTTACCGGCATATCCTCAGCCACCAAAATGCGCCGTCCCTCAAGATCCGCCAAAACCGGCGGCTCATTCTGCGGTTTCTTTCGCCGCAATATATGTTTGAGTTCATAAAGCAAATTTGCCGCCGACAACGGCTTGCTCATAAAGGAATCAACACCGGCGGTATGCGCTTCCTTTTCCACATCGTACCAGTCATGCACCGTCAAAATTATAACGGTGGCTTCGTCGCCGACGATTTTGCGAATCTCGCGAGTGACCTCAATGCCGTCATGATCGGGCATTTTCAAATCCACCAAGATAACCCGATAATCATCACGCCGCGCCCGCTTGAGCCGAATCAGGTTCAACCCTTCTTGCCCGCTTGTCGCCGTATCGGCAACGATGCCGGCATCGTCCAACACGGACTTGGCGTGCGAACAGGCGACAGCCTCATCATCAACTATGAGAACGGAAATATCCTGCGGTCGTATTTCTGCGGCATCATCTTCGTCTTTCTGCGAATCTTTCAAAGGAATGTTGATGGTAAATGTCGAGCCGACGCCCTTGGCGGATTCGGCGGTAATGCTGCCGTTTAGCATCTGCACAATGTTCCTGGTTATGGCCAGTCCCACACCGGAGCCGCCGTAACTGGTGGTATTGGTGTCGTCCTCTTGACTGAACGGCTCAAAAATACGCGGCAAGTATGCCTTGTCCATACCAATGCCCGTATCTTTAACGACAAAACGAAAACTTGATTGTCCGTCGTAACGCGCCACACACTCCACCGTCAAGGTTATATCGCCGCCCTCTCCGGTAAATTTCACGGCGTTGCCCAAAATGTTTATGAGAATCTGTTTTAATTTTGTGTCATCACCGATATAGTACTCGCGTGTCTCACCGATAACTTTCAAACGGAACCGCAAATCCTTGTCCTTGCATTGGCCGTCAACGATAGTTTTAATCTGGTCAAGCAGCATCCGCAAAGAAAACTCTTCATACTTGACGGTCACACGCCCGCTCTCGATACGGCTCATATCCAATATGTCGTTTATTAGCGCGAGCAAATAGCGCGCACTCTCGTCTATTTTGCCCAAATAATCTTCAAGCTTGGGCGTTAAGTTCGCCTCGTGCAACGAGATACTGGTCAACCCAATAATCGCATTCATGGGCGTTCTTATTTCATGACTCATGCGCGACAAAAATGTCGTTTTGGCAACGCTGGCTTGTTGCGCCGTGTTGAGCGCCTCGCGCAACCGATTGTTTTGCTCTGACTGTTGACGGCTGATTTCGGTTGTGTCGCTCTTTAGCAATATATAAAAATCTTCCGCAACAAAATAAAATGCAAACCGCTTGTGCCGCAAACAATCGGCTGTGCCGCACACGATATTGACAACATACGGATCATTGGGTCGAGCATTTTGTGCCACCGTGGGCAAAGACAAGGCCGACAGGTAGGCGCGTTTTTGTTCGGCATCGCCGTAAAGCGCCGGAGCCACCCTTCCGAATAAATATTCGTTGTAGTTGCCCACGGTTTTCGTCGGAAAAATACTGACTTGCGCTGTGTCATTATTTGTTTCGCCGATAACAACGCCGTAATTCCACTCGTCACCCGCCAAAGCTTCATGCGCATCCGTCGGGCTTTCACAAGTCAAATACGCCACCATGTCAAAATGTTTGGAAAGTATACTCGACAAAAGCGCTGCCTGTACTCGCGCCTTTTGCTTTTCGTGCTTTTTATCCCTTGCATTTTGGTTTTCGTCCATTGCTTTTCCTCATCAATCGTAATGTACGAACATTTTGCCGAATCTCGCGGCAAACGAATCTGTTGTTATCGTTTGCCGCGAGAACCGTTTGCTTTATTCTTTGGGGCATTTCCAATAACTGCTTGCGTGTCGCCGCCCGTCTTGGCCGTTACTCAGGTGTTCCCTTCACTTAGTCTTGCCTTTGCTTTTCTTCTTGTCGTTGCTGTCCGGCTTCAACTCCGTCAACGACAACACCCCGTTTTTATAATCAACTATGGCGGATTCGCGAATATCGGGATTGTCTATTAACTGCACACAAAATCTGCCCCCGTATTGCCCGCGAAAGAAAGTAACCGCCGTTTGCGTGTCGCTTTTGGCGATTCCGTCAACTTTGCCGTCATTATCCTCGTCAATTTCGATTTCTTTGGCGGTGACTGCATAAATGCCCTTATTCTTTTCCGGCAAATCGACCATTGAAACGAACAAGTAACCATTGCTCTCCTGAATCTTTTTGGTCAACGAAGTACATTCCTCGTCCGAAAGCTTGGTCAAATCAGGGAAAGCATCTGCGGGGAAAGCGTCCGTCAACACGACCCACGCCGTCTTTACATTGTAAATGTCACCGCCGAACGTCTCAAAAATTATCACATCGCCTTTTTTGTTGTTGTCGTTAAAAAACATCTTAGCGGGAACAACACCGAGCGGTTCCTTGGGGCAAAGAATTTTGTAATCGTACCGTGCGCTTTGCTTCCAAACGCCTTCGGTGGGAGCGACCACTTTGGCGGCGTTTTTGTCCTTGGCATATACCGCAGAATTACTGCCGGCGACAATCCCCGCCGCAAAAATTCCCGTAAAAAGAACGGTTGCTATCTTGCTTTTGATGTCCATAAACATATTCTCCTTTGGGATCTTTGTTATATTGGTTCGCCTATTGCGTCATAAGCAAACCCTTGCGTAATTTTTACGCGGATAATATCCCCGGGTCGGACGGCGGTGACGTTTTCCACATAAATTTTCCCGTCCACCTCCGGCGCCTCGCGCATGGAGCGCCCGACGGCAACCGGCAACTCATCGTCGTTCCCTTCTATCAACACGGAAAGTTCCTTGCCTTCAAGGGAAACATTGATGTCCTCGGATATTTTACTTTGCAAACTCATCAAATCGTGATAGCGCTCTTCAATGACGCTTGGCGGAACTTGGCCGCTCATATCGTAAGCAGGGGTGCCTTCTTCACGCGAAAAAGCGAACACCCCCATTTTGTCAAAGCATTGTTCTTCCACAAAATCGCGCAAAGCCTGATACTGAGCCGCCGTTTCACCGGGGAAACCGACGATGAACGACGAACGGACGGCCACCAACGGAATCCGTTCGCGAATTTTTTTGAGGAGTGTCTCTATATTGGCGCGCCTATCCGAGCGGCGCATATTTTTCAACACCGAATCGTGCGCGTGCTGAAGCGGCAAATCGACATATTTGCAAATTTTCGGCTCTGCGGCGATTAAGTCGATAAGCTCATCGGAAAAGTTCTGCGGGTAACTGTACATTATCCTTACCCAAAAATCGCCCTCAACCTTTACTATTTCCTTCAAAAGCCGAACCAGTGCCGGCGAACCGTACAGATCACGCCCGTAACCGGTGGTGTCCTGAGCGATTAAATTTATCTCGCGAACGCCGCCCGCAACGAGTGCGGTCACTTCCGACACAACATCATCAATGGGGCGGCTGCGCATTTTGCCGCGAATAAGCGGTATGGCGCAAAACGCACAAGCGTGATTGCAACCTTCGGCTATTTTGACGTAAGCGGTGTAAAACGGCGTCGTCAAAACCCGCGGTGTCTTATTGTTCAAAAGCAATGTCTTTTCGCCGACGAACACAACCTTTCGTCCATTGAGCGCTTCATCAATCGCCTCTTTTATCCGATGCCATGAACCGACGCCGACTATGGCGTCCGCCTCCGGCAATTCTTCCAACAACTGCTTGCCGTAACGTTCACCCAAGCACCCGGCGATGATCAAGGCGCGGCAATTTCCGTTTTCCTTACATTCCGCCATATTAAGAATCGTGGTTATAGCCTCTTCCTTGGCAGCCTCTATGAATGCACACGTATTTATGATGATGACATCGGCCTCCGTCGCGTCGGGGCATATAACGAACCCACCGTCTTTCAGGATGCCGATCATATTTTCGGTATCCACCAAATTTTTGGCGCAACCCAAGCTGATAAATCCCACTTTCACTTTACTTAGATCCCCTTTGCATATTATCCGCCAAAACGAATGTATTTCATCCACCGATCCACAAAACTTAGCTGTTCATCTTGCGAAAAGTTCGGCACATTGTCCCACAGCAGAAGATTTTTACCGGCAAAACTTTTATAGGCAATGGTGGCACGATTGACGGGCAAAAAGTAAAAACCGCTGTTTTGCAAAACGGTTTGCGCTTCATCGGTCAAAAGCCAATCGGCAAAATTCTGCGCCGCACCGCTCGTCTTTGTGTCCTGCCCGATAACTATTCCCGTTCCCGTCAAAAGATAGCCGGTGCCGTCGGCAGGGTACACAACCTTTATCGGGTAGCCGTCGTGCATATAACGCAAGGTTTCGGCCAGAGAGGCCACGGCAATGTCCACCTCGCCCATACCGGCTTGGCGAACCGGCGTCGATAAATATTTCGCATACTGCGTGACGTAAGGATGTATATCGCGCAAAATTTCATACGCCGCTTGATCGCCGAATTGTCCGATCATCGAACACAACAAATTCCTCGACGCATCCGCCGCCATAAAATCCGTCATGCCGATACGCGCCCCGGTAAAATCGGCTAAATCGCGCCAACTGTCGGGGACAACGGCAATGTTCTTCAGATAATCGCTGTTTACGGCAAAGACCATCGGATCGTACCATACTCCGCTCCAAAAGCCGCCGACATCCTTAAAGTTATCCGCCACCGAATCATTTTCTTCGGAAACATACGGAAGAATATACCCGTCCGCCGCCGCTTTTTTCAATACGCCGACATCGGTCAAAAGCATGGCGGCCTCGCTCTTTCCTTTTGCGGAAATTTCCGTCGACAGACGCCTGTCCGTTTCTTCTTTGGACAGCGGCACAAAATTGATGCGCACCCGATACAAGTCCTCGTATGCTTCGGCAAGTATTGCCGCGTGTTCGGGGGGCAAAGTGGTGTAAACGGTAAACGTACCCATTATCTGACGCTCGTTTTGCCGATCCTGTCCGGCAAAGACGCCCGCCGCCAAAAGCAACGCCACCATAACAAAAACAACAGCCATGTACCTCATGCGTCGCAACAAAACAAAAAATTTCCCGTCCATCTATACCGCAAACTCCCTTCGGAATTTGCAAACGTTTTCCGTTTGCTTTCCGTAACTATAACATAAACCAGCGAAAATTTCCACGTTAATTAAGGAAACGCTGCATAATTCGTCCGCACCCTTGCCGGGTCTTTTTCCGGCATACTGCGTCATTCCTCCTCAGCGTAGCACC
>CAJORE010000005.1 GCA_905236595.1 uncultured Selenomonadaceae bacterium
GCCATATAGTCGATGCCCGACAAAATGCCCGCATAGCGGACGACGCAGGCATCAAGCCAACCCGTGCGGCGCGGCCGCTTCGTAACCGTGCCGTATTCGTGGCCGTTTTCACGCAACTTGTCGCCCACGGCATTTAATTGTTCCGTGGGGAAGGGACCTTCGCCGACGCGGGTGCAGTACGCCTTCACCACGCCCACCACTTTGTCGATTTTGCGCGGCGCAACGCCGGCTCCCACCGTTACGCCGCCCGACACGGGATGCGACGCCGTGACGAAGGGATAAGTCCCGTAATCAATATCGAGCATGGTCGCTTGGGCGCCCTCGAACAATACTTTTTTCCCGGCGGCAATTTCGTCGTTTACCAAAGTTATCGTGTCGCAGACATAGGGTGCGATTTTCTCGGCATACGCCGTATACTCGGCAAAGATTTCGTCAAAGGACAGGGGCGCATGGTCATACAGCTTCGCAAGTTCGGCGTTTTTCCGCGCCAAATTGCTTTTTAATTTGGCGGCAAAAGTTTCCTTGTCCAACAAATCGCAAACGCGGATGCCGATGCGATCGTCGCGATCCATATAACAAGGACCGATGCCGCGTTTGGTGGTGCCGATTTTGTCCTGCCCCTTTTGCTCTTCCTCCATGCCGTCCATCAAGCGATGATACGGCATGACGACGTGCGCCCGGTCGGACACGAAAACCAGCGGCTCTTTGTTGCTCCGCTCCTTTAAGCTTTTCAACTCGTCAAGCATCACTTGCGGGTCGAAGGCAACGCCGTTGGCGATGATATTCTTCGTGTCCTTGCCCAAAATGCCCGACGGCAAAAGGCGCAGTTTGTATTCAACGCCATCCACCGCCACGGTATGCCCCGCATTGCTGCCGCCCTGATAACGGACAACCGTATCGGCGCGACTTGCCAAAAAATCGACGATTTTGCCTTTACCTTCGTCGCCCCATTGCGTTCCCGTAACAACCGCCGTTGCCATTGGTAAATCCCCCCGTCAAATGCCGAAGCGCTCCAATATCATATCCACGTTGCGCAAAAAATGTTTGTAGTTAAAACATTCGTCGATTTCTTCATCCGTCAAGTACTTCTTGATGTCGGGATCGCGTTTTATGTTCGCGCAAAAATCCTCGCCTTGAAGCCAGCGTTTCATGGCGTTTCTTTGCACCCATTTGTATGCGTCCTCGCGCAACACGCCCTTTTCGACCACGGCCAGCATGAGCCGCTGGCTATAGATAAGCCCGCCGGTCCGTTCCATGTTGTGGAGCATGGCCTCCGGGTACACGAGGAGTTTATCGACGATATTCGTCAGTTTCCGCGTGCAGTAATCGACGTTAATCGTACTGTCCGGCAAAATGACGCGCTCAACGGAGGAATGGGAAATATCCCGTTCGTGCCACAAAGTTATATCTTCCAACGCCGCCAATGCATTGCCGCGCACCAATCGTGCCATTCCTGCCACGCGCTCGCAGTTTATGGGGTTGCGCTTATGGGGCATGGCGGAAGATCCTTTCTGCCCCGGAGAGAAAAATTCCTCGGCTTCGCGAATGTCCGTGCGTTGCAGGTTGCGAATCTCCGTGGCAATTTTTTCCAAGGTGCTTGCCACAATGGCGAGGGTCGTCATGTATTCGGCGTGACGGTCCCTTTGAATGACCTGGGTTGCCAACGGTACGGGGGTAAGCCCCAGCTTTTGGCAAACCATTGCTTCAATTCGCGGGTCGATGTTGGAATATGTTCCCACCGCGCCGGAAAGTTTTCCGACGGCCACGATTTTTTTGGCGTGTTCCACCCGCTCGATGTCGCGGTCAATTTCCGCGCTCCACAGGGCAAGCTTTAAGCCGAAAGTCATAGGCTCGGCATGGATTCCGTGGGTCCTGCCTATGCAGGGAGTGTGGCGAAATTCGGCGGCGCGGCGGAGCAATACTTCGCGGAACTTTCGCAAATCGTCGAGGATAATGTCCGCGCTTTCTTTCATCATCAAGCAGATGGCGGTGTCTTTTACGTCGCTTGAAGTAAGACCCTTGTGAATGTACTTTGAATCGTCGCCCACGTTCTCGGCGACGTTCGTCAGGAAAGCAATGATGTCGTGATGCGTTACCGCTTCGATTTCGCCGATACGCTTTACGTCAAATTTTGCTTTGGCGCGAATGTTTTTGGCGGCTTCGGCGGGAATTTCCCCCAGTTCGGCCATGGCGTCGCAAGCGGCCATTTCTACGTTGAGTATGGTCTGCCATTCGTTCTCCAATGACCATAAATGTCCCATCTCGGGAAGGGTATAGCGCTCAATCATGGTTTGTCCTCTCTTTCGGAACCGTTTAGCGACTCCTTCGGCAAACATTGCAAAAAATTATTCGTCAGCCGTTTCATTATCCGACGGTTCGTCTATCTCGCGCACATAAGGCGGCACTTTTGTTCCGCCAATGGTGAACAGATAATCGACAACGGCATTAAAGGGCGAGGCGGGCCCGTAAAATCGCGGTGCTTCTCCCGTATCCTTACTTTCTAAAATTTCTTTCGTATCGTATTTAATGACCTGTGATGCGTAAATGCGATAGGTATGTTTCAAGCGGTTGAACTGCATGGCGTAAACATACATCCGGTTCGCGTCCGCTTTTTTTACGGCAATTCGCGCATCGGCCAAGGAGTATGCTTCGTATGCCACGGAATTCACATCCACATAATAGCCGGTGGTGCCGACGGCTTCGACAAAGCGCATATCCTCCGCCGCCGAAACGGTGCCGGACATATTCAGCATTGCCAAAAAAAAAGTCAGTAGTTTTGCCCAAAATCTCATAAACAATAAATCCTTTCGTTCAGCAAAACAACGGCACAAATTATAACAAAAAAATCCCCGTGCGTCAAGGACACACGGGGATATAAAAAGCATACAAGGTCAAATTAGCTTGTTAAGTTGCGCTTTTACGTCGTCGCCATCCTCTAAGCCCATAATGACCTCGAGAATTTCTTCGGCGCGTTTGCTGGTTATGGCGCGGAGTTTTTCCTTTACGCGGGGAATGGAAGGAGCGCTCATCGAAAGCTCGTTGATGCCCATTGCCATCAAAATGACCGCCGCATACGGATCGCTGGCCATCTCGCCGCACATACCCGCCCAAATGCCGTTTTCGCGGGCGGATTTAATCGTGAGCTGGATAAGGCGCAACACCGCCGGGTTAAAGTGATTGTAAAGGTAGGAAATGTTCGCGTTGCCGCGATCGACGGCCAAGGTGTATTGCACCAAGTCGTTGGTGCCGATGCTGAAGAAATCGACGTATTTCGCCAACACGGGCGTCATAACCGCCGCCGCCGGAGTCTCGACCATGATGCCGATTTGGACGTTGTCGCTGTAGGCTTTGCCTTCATGCGCCAGCTCGACTTTGGCCTCTTCGACGAGTTTCTTGACCGCCAAAATTTCCGCAACGTTGATGACCATCGGCACCATAATCGCCGCTTTGCCGAAAACGCCGGCGCGCAAAATGGCTTTCAACTGCGGCATGAAGAGTTCGTGGCGCTTTAAGCTGATACGAACGGCGCGGAAGCCCAAGAAGGGATTTTCCTCGGGCGGAATTTGCAAATAGGGCAACGGCTTGTCGCCGCCGATGTCCATGGTGCGGATAACGCACAAGTTGCCGTTGCATTTTTCGACGGCTTCTTTGTAAGCCTTGAACTGTTCGTCTTCCGTCGGAATATCCTGCTTGCCCATAAAGACAAACTCGGAGCGGAACAGGCCGACGCCTTCGGCCCCGTATTTGTTGGCGTTGTCAACATCGTCCGGACTGCCGATATTGGCCATAAGCTGCACTTTCACGCCGTCTTGCGTAACGGTGGGAAGCTTGGCAAGTTCTTCGTAATACGCTTTGAGTTCGGCCTGCTTTTTGATGCGTTCGGCATAACCGGCACGATCCTCGTCGGAGGGACGAATGACGATGTCGCCTTTTTCGCCGTCCAAGATAACCGCGTCGCCGTCGGCAATTTTTTCGATGGCGCTGCCGACACCGACCACCGTCGGAATGGCGCGAGCCTTGGCAATAATGACCGCGTGAGCCGTAGTGGAACCGGCGCCCAAAATCACACCGGCAATTTTATCGCTGGGCAGACCGGCGATAACGGAAGGCTCGATTTCCTGGCCGCACAAAATAACCGCACCGTCGCCGATTTCCGGTTCTTTTACGCCCAAGAGGTATTTGGCGATGCGCTTGCCGACGTCCCGCAAGTCAACGGCGCGGGCGGCAAAATACTCGTTGTCCATCGCCTCGAATTGCTTGGCTTGATCTTCCGCCGCCGCCAAAACGGCTTTGGGGGCGTTATGTAATTCGTCAAGTTGCGTGTTGATGTTTTCGGCAAGCATGGGGTCTTGCACCATCATGCGATGGGCTTCCATGATGGCAGCTTGCTCGGCGCCGCCGTCGGCTTGCAATTTTTCGATGTTGCTCTGCAAAATCTCGGCCACTTTATCAAGCGCGTCCGTAGCCTTTTTCTTTTCGGCGTCCAAGTCCCCGTCCGGCTGATAGGCCATCAAATAGCCGTCGAGGTTCTGACCGGCCAGCATAATCTTGCCGATGGCAATGCCGGCGATTACGCCCTTTCCTTTTACTATCTCAGCCATGCCGTTCTCCTATTATTCTTCGCCGAACTTGCTTTCGACCAAATCCTGCAAAGCTTTTACCGCATCGCCTTCGTCCGGGCCGTCGGCGATTATGGTAATCTCCGTGCCTTTCACAAGCCCCATGGACATAATCATCAAGATGCTCTTGGCGTCGACGGTCTTGCCTTTGGCCTTAATCTGGACTTTGGATTTGAACTTGCTGGCCGTCTGCACAAAAATCGATGCGGGACGGGCGTGAATACCCGTTTTGTTCTCGATGGTCATGGTTGCTTCAGTCATTTGGTATCTCCCCATTCTAAAAATATTTGAAATTGTTGGAAAATTCTTTGTTGAGTTTTCTATTCGCCGCCGAAAAAATTTTTCCTGCCCAAGTTGCGTGTTTTTTTTCGTTGCGGTTGTTTTTTTGCAAATTGCCGTCCGTTGGTATATAATATTTGCTCACGGGGAAGGAAGAGACGAAAACCGAACTGCCTTTGCCGAATTGTTGTGGGGAGATTAACGGGGGAGGTTTTTGCATGTATCACTATTTTACGACTTTGGCGCTGGTCGGCTTGCCGCAGGAATGTGCCGAGGCGATAAAGGATATGCCGCCCCTGTCCGGGTTCACCCGCGAAACAAATTCGTACCGTTTGCTTGCCGATGTGCCGAAAGCTGATCGCCGCAAAGTAAACATGATTTTGTTGAGCGACGATACGCCGTGGACGGCCAAGGAAGTTGAGACGCGGCGCCAAGAGGGCTTTTACATTATGCTGTGTACCCAAAAAGCCCACGAAATTCCCGCCGGCGTACTTGATTTGTTTTTGGAAATTTGGCCGTTGCCTTTGACGCCGGAACTTGCCTGTCACGGTTTTCGCCGTATGCAAAGACGCGTCAAGGCGGACAAGGATGCATGGCTTACGGCGAATTGCCTTGACATTATCTGCGAAACGTTGCCGGATATGGTTTGGTTCAAGGATATGCCCGGCTGTCACCTGAAGGTGAACGAACCTTTTTGCGCGGCGGTGGGCAAAACCAAAGAAGATGTGACCGGAAAATTTCATTCATATATATGGGGCGCTTTGGATGACGATGTGGAACACGGCGAGCGCGTTTGCCATGATTCGGAAATGAAGGTGGCCGCCGCCGGACACACTTGCCTTTTTAATGAAGAAGTTATGCACGCCAAGCGCGGCCTTTGTCAGCTCAAAGTCTACAAAACGCCGGTCTACGACGAGAACCATGAAGTTATCGGGACAATCGGCATTGCTCGCGACATCACCCGCGAAAAGGAATCGCAGGAAAAGATTTTGAACATGGCGCGTACCGATGCGTTGACGGGGTTAAGCAACCGCCGCTACTTTTACGAGTACGTCGAAACCCACCGGGGCAAAAATCCGCTTACCGTTTGTTATATTGACCTTGACCACTTCAAAAAATTGAACGATACCCACGGCCATCAATCGGGGGATGCCGCTCTGCTCAGTGTTTCGGAACTTTTGAAAATAACTTTTCCCCATGATTTTGTCACCCGCTTGGGGGGCGACGAATTTGTGGTGGCGCTGTTCAACGAAGCGGATCGGCAGGGCGTTACGGAGCGCCTCGGCATTTTGCAAAAAATGGCGCAGGATTTTTTCACGATGAGTCCTTCGCTGTCCATGCTCACCATGAGCATCGGGTTCGCTGTGGATCCGACCGGCACCATGCCGCTTGATACGCTCATTCAACAAGCCGATGACGCTCTTTACGTCAGCAAGGAAATGGAGCGGGGCACTTGTCATTTTTACGGTGACATAAAGCATCTGGTCGCCAATCGCAACAAGTAATTAAGGAAATACTGCATAATTCGTCCGCACCCTTGCCGGGTCTTTTTCCGGCATACTGCGTCATTCCTCCTCAGCGTAGCACCAC
>CAJORE010000006.1 GCA_905236595.1 uncultured Selenomonadaceae bacterium
TAGTGGTGCTACGCTAAGCGACGACAACGAAGTTCAGGGAAATTTAGACAAGCGATAACTAAAATTTATTGATGAACAGTTCCTAAGCCTCAAGGAACCGAAAAATCAGGAATATGTCCAATCGCTTAAATCGCTCGGATGTTTTATTTGCGCCCATTTGACCGGTACAATGACACATAAATCCTTTACCTTACACCGCGAACATAGCCGCCGGCAACGGTAACAATCGCTCCCGTCATCTCCATTGTCAAAAGCATCGTCGTCAAGTTCGACATATCGCTTGCATCCATGTTTAGCTTGATTATAATTTCGTCCGGACTAAGCGGCGTATCATAAGACAAAACGCCCCAGATTTTTCGCTCCTCCTCGTTAAGCTCCAAAGCGACGTTCATCGGCTTTTCCTTAACGGCGTTTGCGGCTTTCTTTAAGCACTCATATTCGCTTAAAATATCCTCCGCACAAGTCACAAGCTTGGCACCGCTGTTTATAAGTTTGTGGCAACCGCGACTGAAAGGCGAAAATATATTGCCCGGGACGGCAAACACATCGCGATTTTCGTCATTGGCGTAATCACTTGTTATTAAAGCGCCGCTCTTTTCACCGGCCTCGACAACTACGACCCCGCGAGACATACCGCTGATGATTCTGTTGCGCGGCGGGAAGTTTTGCGATAGCGGCCTTGTTCCCAAAGGATATTCGGAAACAACGGCACCGTTTGCGGCAATTTCATTCAACAAATTTCGATTGGACGCCGGGTAACTCACATCAACACCGCACCCTAAAACGGCAATGGTTCGCCCCGCCGTCAACGCGCCGATATGTGCCGCCGTGTCAATTCCGTATGCCGCGCCGCTGACAACAACCACACCGGCGGCGGCAAGCTCCTTGGCCATTGTTTCGGCGACGCTTTTGCCGTAAGCCGTCGCCTGCCTGGTTCCGACTATTCCGATACAAAAATCATCGGCGCGAAGCTCGCCGCGTACATAAAGAACCAGCGGCGGACGATAAATTTGTTTTAGATAGGCGGGATAATCCGGCGAATCCATAAGCGAATACAGTTTAACGCCACTTTCCCTGCACTTGTCGGCTATTTTTTGCGGCGCTTCCGGCCGCTCCTTCCGAAACCGATCAATATTCAGCGCCGTCTCCGTCGCCAAATCGCTTCGAGCAATCAAATCCTTCGTCGCGACACGCCAAATTGTTTCACCGGCGCCGAAAACATCGACGAGTTTGCCAAGCGTTACGCTGCCGACTTTAGGGACGGCAGACAACGCCGCCAAATAATATTTATCTTCCATAACCATCACGAAACAATGTTCAAGGTATCGGCACCAACTTGGCCAAAAACGGCAAATCATTTGCCAACAAAATTCGCTGTGTATCGCTTAAACATTCAATCACGGGAGCAAACCACAAGCGCACTTTAAACCTAAACAACGTGTGCGTCAAACTGCCAAATATCGGTATGCGCGGCAAAGCATACCGATACGACGACTGCGGGTCGCATAAGCCGTAATGTACGGTAAAGGCCGCCTTATAGCCTATATCCTCGGTCAACTGCATGGATCTTTTATCGCAAACGCCGCCGGGGTACGCCAAGAACCGCGAATCTTTTTTCAGATGCCATGCCAAAGCTTGCCGCGCACCGCTTAATTGCCAGCGAATATTCTCTTCCGACTTCGTTTTCGTCAAATCCTGATGACTTAGCGTATGACTCTCAAATTCAATAAGCCCGCTTTGTTGCATGGCATAAGCATCGTCCCACGTCAAGTAATTGGGGTATGTATTGATATAATCGGTGACGACAAAAATCGTTGCCTTAAAATTATGTTGTTGCAATATGGGAAATGCGTGGCGATAATTGTCCATATAGCCGTCATCAAACGTTATTATCACCGGCTTTTTCGGCAACGGCGCATTGTCGTCCCAAGCGGCCAACATATCGGCAATGGTTATGGGCGTATACCCGGCATCATGCAAATATTGCATTTGCGCGGCAAACTGTTCGGTGGTTATCGTCATCGAATTTTGTTCGGTATCGTTTACCTGATGATAATTAAGCACCGGAACCGATCGCGCCGCCTTTGCGTAAAAATAAACACTCAGCGCCGCCAATACAAGGAGCGACGCCACACAGCAAAAAGACAACGATTTTTTTAATCGCAAATCTACACCTTCTTCAACTTTAAGGCCGCGAACAAAATTCCGCCGCCCGATTTTCACACCGTCGATTTCCGTATCACAAAACGCTCTACAATATATTGCAAAGATTAGACGACTGTCAAGCCCTTTAGGAAATACTGCATAATTCGTCCGCACCCTTGCCGGGTCTTTTTCCGGCATACTGCGTCATTCCTCCTCAGCGTAGCACCA
>CAJORE010000007.1 GCA_905236595.1 uncultured Selenomonadaceae bacterium
ATCATTGAACCAGCCGAAGGCGAAGCGGACGAGGGCGGCTTCTACCTCGCCTGCGCCGCCGGGTTCAACCCGGGCGGTGCGGCGGCGGCAATGGCACGCATGGAACACTACCTGCGTTATGAAACCGAAGATTTTTTGGAATACGAAAGCCAGGATAAACCGGGGCAACGCGAATACAGCGACCATCCGCAAACCCGTGAACGGGAAGCAAAACTGACGAAACTTATGACGGATTACGGAGCGGGACACGTCACCGTCGAAGGACGGAAAAACGTCCTTATCGACGGCAAAGTTTTCGTCGCCGCCGAAAACACCGGCGATGTCTACGACAACACCGCCCGCAACGCCTACATAATCGCGGGCGGTTTGGCCAAGGCGTTCCATGAATTGGACAGCGCGGCGGCGTGGCATTTTGTCGGCGATGATTTTTTAACGAATGATCCCGTATATGCGACGCTGAAGGATTTTACCCGTCGCAAAAATTTAACGGCAAAATTGGCGCAATATGTGGCGCGGGCTTATGAAATAGAAGCGGTCAGCCATTCGCGACAGCAAATGAAAGCGGCGGCGGCAATAAGAGCGCAAGCGTTGGCCGCCGAACGTATACAGGCAAACTTCGCCGAAGAACGCTTGGTGCGACAGATGCAAATAAACGCCGACATTTATGCGGATTTGGGCAAGCCCGATTTGGCGCTGGCGTCGCTAAAACGCGCCGAAAACTGCCAAGCGCTCAATGCGGCGGGCAAAGCGGAAAATTTATCCATTGCCGCACGCGCCAAAGCGCTCCAAGGCGATTTTGCGGCGGCGCTGGCCGATGCCGATAAGGCCGTCGCCGAGGACAATACGAATATTTGCAACTACCTAAACCGCGCCGACGTGTTCCGTATGCAGGGCGACAACGAAAAAGCTTTGGCGGACGCAAAAAAAGCGGCAGCCGCCGACGACAAAAGCGCCGTTGCCTTAAAGCTTATCGCCCAACTGTACGACGATGCCAACGATACCGAGAATGCGACGATTTATTACGCCAAAATGCACAATCTTGCGCCGAATGTAACAATGCCCTTTCGTTATCTAAAGCGCGTTGACGCCAAACGGGCGACGGCAATCGAAAAGGAACGCAAAGCCGTCGCCGTCGAAAAAGCCAAGCAATATAAAAAAGCGCAGAAAGAAAAAAAGGGAACCGTGAAGAAATAAAGTTTGGTTTGTGATTGAGCGTTTACCGCCTTATTCGCCAAAGCCGTTGGGATGCGTACTGTGCCATTGCCAAGCCGTGCGGATAATTTCTTCGATGTCGGCATAGTGCGGTGTCCAACCCAAAATTTTGCGTGCCTTGTCGGCAGAGGCAATAAGCTGTGCCGGGTCGCCGGTACGGCGTTCGCCGAATTCGGTTTTAATTTTTTGCCCCGTTATTTTTTCGGCGGCGGCAATCATTTCCCTTACGGAGAATCCTTTGCCGTTGCCTAAATTGAAAATTTCACCGGCTCCGCCGTGCCGCAAATAATTGAGGGCTTTTATGTGGGCGTCGGCCAAATCAAGAACGTGGATGTAATCCCGAAGGCACGTCCCGTCCGGCGTGTCGTAATCGGTGCCGAACACGGTTATGTGATCGCGCTTGGTCAGCGGCACCTCCAAAATGAGCGGGATTAAGTGGGTTTCGCGTTTCCCGTGATCCTCGCCGATAAAGCCGCCCTCGATGGCTCCGGCGGCGTTGAAATAACGAAGGGACACATAACGGATGCCGTTGGCACGGCTGACCCACTTCATCATCTTTTCCATGACAAGTTTTGTTTCGCCGTAGGTATTGGTCGGCAACGTGCGATCGCCTTCGTAAATCGGCACGCGTTCCGGCTCGCCGTAAGTCGCCGCCGTTGACGAAAATACAATCTTGTCGATGCCGTTGTCCGCCATTTCTTCCAACAACACCTGCATACCGTAAACGTTGTTGTTAAAATAGACCAACGGCTTTTCCATGCTTTCGCCGACCAACGAATTGGCGGCAAAATGGATAACGGCTTCGATTTTGTTTTCGCTGAAAATTTTTTTTAACGCCTCGTGATCGCGAATGTCACCTTGGTAAAATTTGGCTCGCGGGTGAAGGGCGCCGCGGTGTCCCGTTTGCAAATTATCAATGATAATGACTTCTTCGCCGTCGTCAATGAGTTTATACACGGTATGCGAACCGATGTAGCC
>CAJORE010000008.1 GCA_905236595.1 uncultured Selenomonadaceae bacterium
AGGGAGCCGGCGGTAATCTCGATATTGTAGGGGCCTTTGCCGTCTTTCAAGCCAAGTTTTTCTTCTATGTATTCGCCCTGTATCGTCCCCACCGAAAGATTGTCGAAGGTGGCGTAATAATCCACGGCGTCGGTATTCATTATCATCCGGTCGTAGGATATGACGGTCACGCCTTTGTCTTTGGCTCTGTCCAGTATGTCGCTCAAAACGTAGCCGTCAACGGCGCCGATGATGATTACTTTGCACCCCTCGTCAACCATCTGTTCGATCTGTGCGATCTGTAAATCCGGTTCGTTGTTGGCGTATTGCAAATCGACTTTGTAGCCCCGCGCTTGGAGTTTGCGCTCAAGGTTGGCGCCGTCTTGGTTCCAGCGTTGCCTTGTCTGTGTCGGCATGGCAACGCCGATATAAATACTCTTGGAATTGCTGCCGCAGCCTGCCGTCAGCGGCAAAAAAAAGACGAGGGACAGCAAAACAAAAAATTTCGTGACGGCGCCGATAATTCCGCCGAAAAAGTTTTTGTCAACAAAATCGGTCGCGTTTTCTTTGCGTTCCATTTTCGCTTCCCTCCGTTTTCGTTTCCCTTGTTGCGTGGGAGAAACAGTCCTTATATGACAGAAATAACGTACCGATTATATCATATTCGCCGCGATTATTCCATATAAGGCAGGAGGAAGGATTCAATCCGCGCATAATATTCGTCGTGGTTGGTTTGGTTCGCGACGCCGTGAATAGCGCCTTTTGCTATATAAACGTCCTTTTGCGGCGCATTGCAGGCGCGGTAAAGTAAATCCGCCATGTAGGGCGGCACAAGTGTATCCTTGTCGCCCTGAATGAAAAGTATCGGCACTTTGGCGTATTTCACCGCCTCTATGGGGACGGCTTCCCTCAGCGAAAAGCCAGCCAACTTGGCGCAGCGGTAATCAACCATGGGCATGACGGGATAAGCGGGAATGTTAAACGATTCTTCGAGCATAATCGAGAGTAAATCGTAAGCGCTCGTAAAACCGCTGTCGGCTATGACCGCCGTCAAATTCTGCGGCAAATCGTCCGCCTTTGCTGCCATCATTGCCGTGACCGCGCCCATGGAGACGCCGTGCAAAACTATTTTCGCGTCGCCGTAATTTTCGGCGAGGGCTTTCGTCCAGCAGATAACGTCCCGCGCTTCCTTGACGCCCATCGTTATATAGTGCCCCTCGGACATACCCGACGCCCGCAAGTCCGGCGTCAGCACGTTGTACCCGAGACGCAAATAATCTTCGGCAATCTGCCACGAATTTTGTCGGGTGCAGCCGTAGCCGTGCAGGACGATAACCCATTTGTCGGTTTCGTAATCACTGTAAAAACAATCCGCGATTAAATGCAGACCGTCCTCGGACAAAATTTCCCGCGTCTTGCTGTACGCCGTCGGTTTCTTAAACTGCCTGAGCGACGGCGGCATAATGAGTGCGTAAGCCTTGGGCGGTTCGCCGAAATTACTTCTCTCCAAAACGAATTGCACACAATAATTGCCGATGGCAAACCCCGCCGCCCCGCAAAAAAGCGCCGTCATAATTGTTGCCGTCAAAAAAATCGTTAAAATAATTTTCTTCAATATATCTTAACCCTCACTCCCCGGCAAAAAATGCCAATAAGCCGACAAAGAAAAACGAAGAAAAACTAAAACCCTGCGGGACGGTTTCCCGCAGGGTAACATCTGTCTCGCTGATGGTCTTGCCGTCGTATTTCAAAATCAACTTGCCGACTTTGTCACCTTTCACCGCCGGCGCCTCCAAGAAGCGCGGTATGTCATAGGTGAAACTGTATTTGTCGGGCGTCTCGCCGTCGATTAGCGGATACTCCACGTCCGCGACGGGACCTGCCGTGACTTTGTAATCCGTGCCGTCTTTCAGCCATATTCCTGTTTTGGTACGCGCCGCCGATATGCCGCGGTGCATTTTGACGTGCGCGAAACCGTAATCCAAAAGTTTCCGCGCGTCATCAAAGCGGGTTTCGGTATCGGGCGCTCCCATCACTACCGCGATTAGGGTGACGTCCTTTCTTTTTGCCGACGCCGCC
>CAJORE010000009.1 GCA_905236595.1 uncultured Selenomonadaceae bacterium
AGCACCACTACGCTTCGTCGTCATTCCAAATCTTCCGAAAAAATCCCTCGGCAATGGCACGAACTCATTTATGCAGTATTTCCTTGAAAATTGCTTTTTAGGGTTGCCGCCGGTTGTGCGTAACGGGCTTATAAAAAACAATTTTCGTAAGTTCCCTTTGGCCGCGCCGTTTGGCGCGGGTGGTTGGTGAAAACAGTATGGCTTTATTGGGCATCGGGCATATCGGCATTTTCGACATCGACGTCAAATTGCACTTCGTATGCCGGTATGTCAAGTTGCGGGGCGGTGTAGTCTTTTGGTTCGCTTTCCGCTTGCCGCGCCTTTTCGTTCTCTTCCGATATGCGCTCGTCGTCTTTGTCGCGTTTATGGCGGTGTTCTTCCAGCATGGCCGCCGATTTTGCCAATGAATATAAATCGTGATCGGCTTCCAACAACTCTTTTTCGTCGGCCGGAGAAACTTTCTTGCCGTGCATAATGCGTAAAGCTGTCATCATTATGCGCGATTGCTTGGCGCCGGCTTCGCGCATGGCATCGCTTTGTTGCGCGGCGGACGCCGCATTTTGCATGAGCATATTTTTTTCGGCAATGCCCGCTTGCAATTTGCGTACCTGCTCATCACGCGCCAAGAGACGTTTCTTGTCGTCGTCCGACAACAAAAATTCGGTGCCGTTTATTTCGATAAAGCCTTTTTTGACGGCGGTGTTTAATTTTGCGGAATTGTCAAAATGTACCGTCATTTTGTTTGAGCTGTCGGTGGCGGCGGTGACGGTGAGGGCGTAGCCGCTTTTTTTGGCGGCTTGTTGTTGCAAGGCGCAACCGGCTTTGGATATTTGCGCGGTGTCGCCGTCGTTGCCGTTTTGCGCCGCCTTTTCGGCATCGCGGCTGGCGACGTATACGGCGGCGGCGGTTTTATCGCCGGGGGGAATGTAGTCCGCATCGCGGCGCGTTTTTGCCAAAAGTTTTTCGGCGGTTGGTTGCGAGGTGTAATAATCCTTTTCGCTAAGCGTCATGTTTTTGAGCACATACATATAAACTCACCTGTCCTTTGGTTGTCATCTTCCTTGTGAGTTCGCAGAAACTTTGATCAATAGATTTTCATAATCGTCACGGTGCGGTAATAGTGATGCAAAATTGTTCGGTAATCGGCGCCTTGTTCGGCGAGAGTTTTGGCGCCGTATTGACTAAGTCCCAAGCCGTGTCCGGCGCCGTAGCCGCTTATAATAATTTGCTTGCCGTCGGTGCTTATGCCAAAAAGGGTGCTGGGCAAACCAAACATTGTGCGAAAATTCGTGCCGCCGAACATTTTTCGCGAACCGTCACCGATGACGATCAACGATTTGACGCGTCCCGATTTTGTGCGATCGCTGTTTTCTTTGCCGACGACAAGCGGCGATAGGATGATTTTTTCCGGTTTTTTCATGCCGACGGTCTTGGCGAAGTCTTGGGGTGAAATTTTTTTGCTCCATTCTTTCGTTTCGGTGACATCCTCTTGAACGGCGCGAAGGTACGGCAACGCCGCCCCCCAAACGTTTTCGCTGTCCTCGGTCATGCCGCCGGAATCGGTGTGAAATACGGCATCAATCATTTCGCCGCCGAACAACAAAACTTCCCCGGTCGTGGCGCTTATCGCCTTATCGGTGGCGGTAGTTTCCGATTGCGGCACATAGAGTTGACAATGGGTTGAGTCGCATAGATCATAGCCTTCGGCGGCGTGGCGGTTGCGGTTTTTCAGGGCGAATGTTCGCGCCGCGACGCTTTGCGCCTTTAGCGCCTCGCTTGACCATTCGGGCGGCATTTCCTTCGGTACGACGCCGCGCAAATATTCTTCGACGGAAATGCTTTCGATGATGCGTTTGCCGTTTTTCAGGCAACCGATTTTCAGAAGCGGCGATGCAGGTTTGGCATCGTCGGTTTTTTTGTCGGTGACGGAAGTTTTGTCTTTTTTCTCTTTCTTGGCAGTCGGCGTCGGCGCGGAGGTTTCCTTGGCGGCGGCTGACGTTTGGATTTTGTTGTCGGCCGGTGCCGGTTGCGCCGCCGCTAAGGGACTTGACGTCAAGACGATGAGTACCGTAAGCATCAAGGCGGCGAAATTGGTTTGCGGCTTATCGGGCAACGACGCCGTCGCCCGAGGAATTCTTTTTGGCACACGCAACGAAAACATAGAGAACATACTCATATCATATCGTGTTCGATCATGTATTCGGCGATTTGTAAGGCGTTAAGCGCCGCGCCTTTGCGGATTTGGTCGCCGCACACCCAGAAATTGAGGCCGTTGTCAATGGATTCGTCCACGCGCAAGCGTCCGACTTCCACATCGTCTTTGCCCGAGGTGAAGAGCGGCATGGGATATTCCATTTCGGCGGGGTTGTCCCGTAAAATTACGCCGGGGAAATCGGCGATGGCTTTTTTGGCTTCATCAACGCTTATTGGCGCGGCAAATTCCACGTTGACGGATTCGGCGTGACTGCGATAAACGGGAACGCGTACGGTGGTAGCCGTTATGCGCAATTTGTCGTCGCCCATGATTTTCTTCGTCTCGTCCACCATCTTCATTTCTTCTTTGGTGTAGAGATTGTCTTTGAAAACGTCAATTTGCGGGATTAAGTTGAAGGCAATCTGGTAATGCTTGGCAAGCGCCGCGCCGGGCAAAATCTTTGGCGTGACTTCTTTACCGGCCACGATGTCGTTTACTTGCTCTTCAAGTTCCGCCATTGCTTCTTTGCCGCCGCCGGACACGGCTTGATAGGTTGATACGACAATGCGTTTAATCTTCGCTTTGTCATAGAGCGGTTTTAGCGCCATGACCATGATGATTGTCGAACAGTTGGGGTTGGCAATGATGCCGTGATGTGTGGCGATCGCTTGCGGGTTTACCTCCGGCACAACGAGCGGCACGTCCTTGTCCATGCGGAAGGCGCTGGAATTGTCGATGACGACAGCCCCCGCCGCCACCGCATCATGAGCAAATTCTTTGCTTGCCGCTCCGCCGGCGAACAGGGCGATTTGCACCCCGGCGAATGAATCCTTGGTTGCCTCTTCGACGGTGTATTCCTTGCCCATGAAATTTATTTTTTTGCCTGCCGAACGTTTGGAAGCCAACAATTTTAATTCGGCAAAGGGGAAGTTGCGTTCTTCGATGAGCCGCAAAAATTCCTGTCCAACCGCGCCCGTTGCCCCTAAGATAGCTACATTGTATTTTTTCATAAAAATATTTTGCCCTTCCGTATATCGTTTTGACTTCTCCGCCGACGGGCGGAGAAGTCAAATTAAAACAGTATTTTTGTCGCTCTTACAACAGCTTGTCTAATCCGATCGTCAAGCCCTTAAGGCCGCGCACTTTTTTGCAGGCCAACAACACGCCGGGCATAAATGATTCGCGGTTTTGCGAGTCGTGGCGAATGGTAAGCGTTTGTCCCAATCCACCGAAAATGACCTCTTGGTGCGCCACCAATCCCGGCAAACGTACGCTGTGAATATGCATACCTTCGTAATCGGCGCCGCGTGATCCGGGCAACACTTCTTTTTCGTCGGGATGGCCTTGCTTGACTTTTTCGCGAGCTTCGGCAATCATCTGCGCCGTTTGAATTGCCGTGCCGGATGGCGCATCGAGTTTATTGTCGTGATGCAGTTCGATTATTTCGACGTTCGGCAAATACTTCGCCGCTTGCCGCGCCATAAGCATCATCAGCACCGCTCCAATGGCAAAATTCGGCGCGATGAAGGCGGGAGTGCCGTTTTCTTCGGCGAGTTTCTTTATGGTGGCTTTGGCGTCGTCCGACAAACCCGTCGTGCCGATAACGGGCGATACTTTGCGCTTTAAGGCAATGCACGCATTTTCAAAAACCACGTCGGGCCGCGTGAAATCAACCATTACATCGGGTTGATGCGTGTCGATGGCGTCCTCTAAATTTTCGGTAACGGTTATGCCGCACATGGAGCGACCGATTAAATCACCGACATCGATGCCGCCGCGCAAATCGACGGCGCCGACCAATTCCAATTCGTCGTCGTCCAAAACCGCCGCTACCACCGCTTGACCCATGCGCCCGCAAGCGCCGCTGACCAAAACTTTTATTTTATCCATTGCTTTTTTACCCACTTTCACAAAATGCGGCAAGCACATTACGGGCATCGCCTTCGACAGCCGTTTGTGTGGCATTACGACCCGCAACAATGAGTGTCGGCGTTACCGGCAAAGCGTTTGCCGCCAAACTTACGGAAACGCTGCATAATTCGTCCGCACCCTTGCCGGGTCTTTTTCCGGCATACTGCGTCATTCCTCCTCAGCGTAGCACCACTACGC
>CAJORE010000010.1 GCA_905236595.1 uncultured Selenomonadaceae bacterium
CTCTAAAAACTATCTTTTTTGGGCTTCGCCCAAACCCACAAGGGGCTTTGCCCCTTGACCCCAGCAGGGAGCTTCGCCCCCTGCACCTCGAATGTTTTTAGTTTTTCGAGATGCCCTTATGAAGGAAACGTTTTTTTATTATTTACCGACGGCGAAACACAAGCGTTTATCGCACAATGCCCTGCGGTATTTTGGTACCGATAATATTTTTGTCCCCCGTCGGCGTTGCTCCCGTGCCGGACAAAACAATCGCCAAAACAAGCCAATAAAAACGAATCGTGCCGTACTCGCGGAACGGATTTTCGGTAGCCGCATACAACATTAGCGCCGTATGCCCGAAGAAGAACGCCGCCGCCCATGGATTATCGCGATGTCGCCACGCAAACACCGTCAGCGAAACGGTCATGGTCAAAAAGCCGAGCAAGCCCACAATGCCGTATTCGGCCAAAAATTGCATATAATCGCTGTGGGCATGGCGTTGGTACGGCTCTTTGGCGTTGGGGCTTATGTAGGTTTGTTGGTAGGCGTCGCCCCAGTTGCCGGCGCCAACGCCAAAGAGCGGCTGATCCTTAAACATTCTAAAGGAGCTTTCCCACATCAAGAAGCGCTCCGCCACCTGTTGCTGTTGCATATCGGATATGCTTTGCATACGGTTCAGGTAGTTGGCATTGGAAAAAGCGACAACGCCAACCGTTACCGCCATAACAAGAGCGCCGCCGATTATGCTTTTCCACTTGCCGTGCCAAACAAAAAAAGCCGCTCCCATAAGCATAACAATCACGGCTAACCATGCCGAACGGATACCCGTGCCGATTGTGCCGAAAAAGGCCGCCACGAATAAAATTGCGAACAACGGGCGCCAAGCGCCCTTCATTTTGGCGGCCAACACAAAAAACATCGGCGTCAATATGCCGAAGAAAACGCCCAGCGCCACCTGTCCCCGCGATGACAATGCGTCGGGGCGCATATTGCCTTGCATAATCTGCCAAAGGATATAACCGTCCAAAATGATTAGCGACAGACCGATAGCCGCCGTTATCTTGAGCAGTTTATACCCTTCGCGCACGGTTAGAATCATAATCGGCACAAGAAGCGCATTGTAATTAAACAGCACCGAATAATCTTGCGTCAATGTTTGCCATATATGGCCGCCGGTCAATGTCCCCGCCGCCAATGCCGCCAAGTAAGCGGTGATTGCCGCCGCCAAACGACGATAATTGAGCAACAAGCGCCAATCATCTCGGTACAAAAACAGGCGCAACAACCCCAGCGCAATGACGGCCTTGCCGCAATGCCGACTGAACGGCTCGGAAACGCATACGCTGAAAGCCAACAACAAAAAAAGACAATATATACATTTGTCCAAGTTTTTTTTGGTCAAGTGTTTGCCAAAAAAATGTTTTATCATCCCCAACGTTCGGCCTCCCCCGTTTAAGTGTTTTCGGCTTCGGGCAAAGCTCTGTCCGCTTAAAAGCAACAGTTATCGGAGATGCCCTTAAGTGTGTTCGGTTTCGGACAAGGCTTTATGCAAAGCCCACGCCCGCTTAAAATGCAAATGGCGAAGGCGTTGGCGCATCAGTTTGCGGCACAGGGCGCGAAGTTTCGGTAAACGTTCCTTGCAATGCCGCCCGACAAAAAGCAACCAACTCCTGTATAAGTGGTAATCGCGAAAAGACGTGCTTTTTTTCCCGGTCGAGGCGCTTTCCTTGTGATAGACCAATGCTTTGACGGCATAAGAAAAGGCAAAACCGGCTTGTTCTGCGCGGAAGGCATAATCCAATTCCTCGCAGTACAGGAAAAATGTATCGTCAAACACGCCGATTTTATCGACAACGGCTCGCCGCAACAAAAATGACGGCCCGGATAAGGTGCAAATTTCCATGTCGGCGCGAAGAGCATTTATGTCGCACCCGCTCCCCACCGATTCCAAAGAAAAATTTGTCCAATTTATTCTGCCGCCCACCAACTGGACTTTGGTTCGGCGGCTAAAATCCATAATTGTCGAACCGACGCCGTCGTAGCCTTCGTCGCATCGCTCTAACATATATTTAAGGGCATAAGGATCAACTTCGGTGTCATTGTTTAATATCCACAGATATGAGCAGTCGTCCTGCGCCAAAGCGTATTTCACGCCGATATTATTTCCGCCCGAGTAGCCCAAATTCTTGGCGGAGGTCAAGAGAGTTATCGGCACATTAGGATGGTTGCCGACCCATTCGTTCAACTTGGCAACGGACGCATCGACGGAACCGTTGTCAACAACGACGATTTTATATGCCGCATCGCGGAGTTTGGCAACGCTTGCCAAGCAAGCTACGGTGTCTGGCCAACCGTTGTAATTAAGAATTATTATATATGTTGTGCCTTGCTTTATTTTTTCGTCGTTGTCGAACATCAGTTCGTCTCCTTTGCGCCGCTTACGTTTCAAATGTCGGCGTATCGGGATTCCCCATGTCAAATCGGTTATCCCGCAAAACCGCAAAATCTTGGCTCATAATATCATAATGCTTGGCGTTGCGCAAATTTTCCCGGGTTGTTTCGGCGACAGTAATCGTCTGTGGGCTGACCGTTGCGCCGAAGGCGTGGCGGAGCTTGTGTTTTAATCAATCGTAAACAGCGGTTCACACTCGAACAGACGGTGCCACGGCAGACGAACCGTCAAATTTTGCCGGGTATAGTCCTTGGGCAGACGGATGTTTTTGTCGGCAAATTCGGATATAAGCATGGTCGCTTTCTCATTTGCGCCCTGCCATTTGCCGCCAAGATACGCGCCGTCGATTTCGCCGGGCAAAGTCGGCAGTAAAGCACCGACTTGGTTCCTGACGTTGGCTTGGTACGCCCAATCGTCAAGATAGCGCGTGGTCAGCATTGCATATCGGTCGCGGGTATCAAGCCACTTTAGCATCGAGCCGGAGCCGAGCATAAAACCGGCGCTGTTGGTGGCGCTGTTCCATCCGCCGTAAGCGAAAAGCCGAAAGAGAAGATTTTCTTTTTTCAGTTCTTCCATTAGCGCGTTGTCCGCGCCGTTGCCGCAGGCAATATCCGCGATGCCCACGGGATAGCCCTGCTCAAGGTAATTTTTCACCATATTGACAAAAGGCTTTGTTCCGCGACGGGGTTTTACGGTGTTAGCGGCAGTATTGGCTTCGATTGTCTTGCCGTCGTAAGCGGTATTCACCGCCACAACCATGTCGGCATGAGCCGGATTCGGCACTTCAATGCCGCCCACAACGGCGATGGCGTCTTTTATGTCGTCCTTAATCTTGCCGTTGGTATAAGTCGGTATCGTTTCGCCGCCTTTGCCGATGTTGTACGCAACGTGAAAGAAGGGAATGTGGTTGCGCATATCGTTGACGGCGCGGCTTAAGAGCAACATACCGAGTTCGTCGGCGCCGGACGTGACCGTGAGGCGGGTTTTGCCGAGATCTTTGCCGTATTCCTTGATATGGCGGCTTTCGAGATGTGTTTGCGAATATATGGCGCTGTCGTCACAACCAAGCAAAAAATAGTTAAATACATTGGCGGCGGTGAAATCAATGAACAGCTTGTTGGCGTCGTAATTGCGAGCGCGACGGTCGAACCAATCCGCCAAATATTCGGCGGGTATGTCCGCTTTTAATTTTTTCAGTTCCTTTCGTTCGCGGCGGGTAATGCCGTTTGTTTCTTCCTTGTCCGTCAGAGCCGTGTAACGAAAAATAGCTGCTCCGTGGGTGGCGTAATACGGTGTGAAGGCATTGGAGGCGAAATTGTAGCTTGGGGTACGCATAATTGTGCCGAAGCCGTATAAGGAAAGATGCGGGAAAGCGGCGGCCAGCGTTTTGAAATGTTCGGCGCGCAACCTTATCTCGGTCGAGTCGATGTTGTGCGTTCGCGAATCAATCAAGCTTCCGTATAGCAAGCTATCCGTCGAAAGAACAGCCGCCTTGGCACCGGGTGCTTCTTTTTGCAACCAATGCCAAAGCTCGTCGGGATTGCCGCTCCTGTTCCAACTGCCCAAAAGCTCGTCGGGCGGAGTGACCACGTCATAGCCCAATTTTTTTACGGGGTAAACGGCTTGGGCAAGATTCACGGGGCGGTTGTCAATGGGGACATAGATTATTTTTTCGGCGGCGCAAGCCATGGGCGTAAGCGCGGCGAGGGAAAACGCGCAGATTTTTATGCTTTTTTGCCATTGGTTGAGACGCTTTTGTAATTTGAACACAGAACCAACTCCCTTTTTCGGCGATATGGCCGCATCAATAATCGTGTTTATGGAACCTCCAAAAACTATCTTTTTGGGGCTTCGCCCCCTGCACCCCGAATGTTTTTAGTTTTTCGAGATGCCCTTTAATTAAGGAAACGCTGCATAATTCGTCCGCACCCTTGCCGGGTCTTTTTCCGGCATACTGCGTCATTCCTCCTCAGCGTAGCACC
>CAJORE010000011.1 GCA_905236595.1 uncultured Selenomonadaceae bacterium
CCGCACCGACATTTGTCTTTGCATTCACCGTAACTATCAGGTCGCAAAGAACGCCAAAAGAGAGTGACAATTATGACCGTCAGAGAGCGCAGCGAAAATTGGGAATATGAAATGCTGGCCGACCGTGCGGCAAAATCGCGGGAAGCGCAACGAAGGTATTCCATGAAGGAATGTGACCTGCGGACGAAGTTCCAACGTGACCGCGACCGAATTTTACATGCCAAATGTTTTCGCCGCCTAAAACACAAGACGCAGGTTTATATTGTGGCCGGTGACCATTACCGTACGCGCATGACGCACAGTTTGGAAGTGGCGCAGATTTCCCGCACGATTGCCCGCGGGTTGCGCCTTAACGAAGATTTGACGGAAGCAATAGCCTTGGGGCATGACGTTGGCCATACCCCCTTCGGTCACGCCGGCGAAGCGGCAATGAACCGCTTGGTCGGGCATTTTTCCCACAACGAACAAAGTTTGCGCGTAGTCGATATTTTGGAAAACAACGGCAAAGGGTTAAACCTGACCGACGAAACCCGCGATGGGATTTTACATCACACGGGCAAAGATCTGCCGCGCACATTTGAAGGCAGGATTGTCCGCATTGCCGATCGCATCGCCTATTTAAGCCACGATTTTGATGACAGTTTACGCGCCGGGCTATTGACAATCAACGACTTGCCCGCCGATATTGCCGCCGTCTTTGGCACAAAAACTTCGACAATGATTACCGCCATGGTCAGCGATATGATTTGCGCCTCGGCACAAGCGGACGACATTTGTCTGTCACCGCCGATGCAAAAGACCATGGATGCCTTTCGTGCGTTCATGTTTGAGCGCGTATATCACTCAGCCGCGCTTGCTCACGAACGGGAACAGGCCATGTTCGTCTTAAAATCCCTGTTTGAATATTACGCGTCGCATTTTACCGCGTTGCCCAAAGAATATGTTAAACGCCGCGATGTATTTGGCGTAACGCAATGTGTTGTCGATTATGTGGCCGGTTTAACGGACAGTTATGCAACATTCTTGTTCAGCGAAATATTCGTACCGCCCGTTATGTCTGCCCAAGTCAATTTTTCACGGAAAAAAAAGGAATTTTGCGATTTATAGTGAATATACCACTTGCAAGGTGATACACTTTTGGCAATCCGGCAGGATGGGTGCGTTTGTCGTGTCGGCGATGACGGATGTTCCCTTTGCCGACGATGCCTTTGCCGCACGGGATGCATTGCGGCAAAATCCTACAAATAAAAAGGTTTGGTGGGCTTTTTTGGAAAATCCGGCACTACGCGAGTTTTCGGCGAAAGTGCGTGACAGCTCCGACATTGTCGAAGTGGTCGGCGCTTACGTCAAACTTACAAAAAAGGGAACGCGCTTTTGGGGCTGTTGCCCCTTTCATGCCGAAAAAACACCTTCTTTCAACGTTTCGCCCGAGCGCGGTTTTTTTTACTGTTTCGGTTGTCATGCCGGCGGCGATGTGTTTAAGTTCATTTCGCTCATCGAAAATATTTCGTATTGGGAAGCCGTAAAGTTACAAGCGCAAAAACTGAACATCCCCCTGCCGGAAAAGAGAATGTCGCCGGAAGAAGCCGCCCGCGAAGAAGAACGAAAGAAACTTTATGCGACGTTGAACTTGGCCAAAGATTTTTTTTGCGGTTGCCTTCGCGCCGAAAAAAGCGGCGCAAATGGCCGTGCCTACTGGCAAAAACGCGGCTTGACGGCGGCGCTTTGCCAAGAATTTTCCTTGGGCGTCGCGCCGAACGCATGGGACAAATTATCACGAGCGTTTTTGGCACGCGGTATTGACAAAAACTTGCTTATAAAGGCCGGTCTTGCCGGTGAGAACGCCAACCGCAAACTAATCGACCGTTTCCGCAATCGTGTCATGATTCCGATTGCCGACGAACGCGGACGCACGGTTGGCTTCGGTGGACGAATTATGAACGACGGCGAGCCGAAATATTTGAACACCGCCGAAACGCCGGTTTTTAATAAACGCACCTTACTGTACGGTTTGGATCGGGCAAAAAATCATATCCGTCGCGCCGGAAAAATCATTGTCGTCGAAGGTTACATGGATGCCGTTTCTCTGGCGGCCGTCGGCATAAAAAATACGGTGGCCACTTTGGGAACGGCGTTCACCGGCGAACATTTGAAGTTGCTTCTTCGCTACGGCGGCAACATCTTTTTTTGCTATGATAATGACGAAGCAGGGCAACGCGCAACCGTGCGCGCTATGGATGTACTGAAAAATTTCAGCACCGATGCGCGTGTTATCGTCATAAACGACGGCAAGGATCCGGATGAATTTGTTCGTAAACACGGCGCGGCGGCTTTTGAGGCTCTCACCCAAAAAGCATTGACCTTGCCAGAACACCGGTTGCGTTACATTTTGGCGCATACCGATTATGCGACGCTTACCGGCAAATTGCAGGCCATAACCGACGCATTGCCCGTATTGGCTGTCATAACCAACGAAGCTCTGCGCACCGAGTATATTCAAAAATTAGCGCGACACTTAATGATTGACGAAAGCAGCGTAAGAAGCGAGTTGCACAAATATATGCGTTTGCCGCCCGAGCCGATATATGCTCAACCGGCCATCCCGCAACGGCGAGTCGTAAACAAACGCGACAACGCTCTGTTAAATGCCGAACGCATCGTCATTGCCACCATGTACCGCGATCGAACCACCATTGATTATGTTGACGATATGTTGCCGGATGGCTTGCCAAGTGAAGTCGGGCGCGAAATAACCGAATTTTTGCGCGGCAATACGAACCCGAACGATATGCAAAGTCTGTCGGACGAAGCAAACGCCGAGTTGTCTCGTGCCATAACGGAAGACGACGGGCAGACAAACAAAAACGCCTACGCCGACGCAATAAACAAATTGCGTCATGCTTACCTTAACAAGCAGTACCAAAAATTAAGTCGCGAAGCGGAGGAGTATTACGCGCAAGCTGATGAAGAAAGCTACCGCCAAACGATGAAGCAAATCGAACTCATCAGCCAAGAAATACGCGATATATCATAGATGAAAGCAAAAACACCATCAACAGCAACAGCGGAAAAATTCATATTCAGGGAAGAAGTAGACCCGGAGGGGGTGAGCGAATTGTCCAAGGATAACAAAAAAGCGGCGACGGGTACTCCCGACGCCGATAAAAAAAATAAAAAGAAAAAGCGCAATAAAAACAAAGCTATAAAGGCAATTAAGCCCGAAGCCGACGCGACCGCCAAGGCGGTCTTAAAGAAAGCCGGTCGGGTTCTGGGGGGCAACGAGCAATTACGGCGCGAGATTATCGAACAGCTTCGTCAAAAGGCATTGGCAAACGGTGGAATTTTGTCCATAAGCGACGTTATGGAGGAAATGCAAGACAAAGATATGACTCCCGACGCCATGGACGATATGTATGCCACTTTTATTGAGAATGGTATTATACTGAGCGTTAATAAGGACAATCCCAAACTCGAGGACGACCCAATCGACGAGCTTGATGACATTGAAGACATTGAACCTAACGGCGACGAAGAAGAAATTGAAATTGACCTATCGGTGCCGGAAGGTGTCGGCATTGATGATCCCGTGCGGATGTACCTCAAGGAAATAGGTCAGGTGCGCCTTTTAACCGCCGAAGAAGAAGTGGAACTTGCCAAACGCATGGAAAAAGGCGATGCCGAAGCCGAAAGACGTCTTGCCGAAGCCAATTTGCGTCTTGTGGTCAGTATCGCCAAACGTTACGTCGGTCGCGGGATGCTCTTTTTGGATCTGATTCAAGAAGGTAATTTGGGGCTTATCAAAGCCGTCGAAAAATTTGATTACAGCAAAGGGTACAAATTCAGCACCTATGCGACATGGTGGATCCGCCAAGCCATAACCCGCGCCATAGCCGACCAAGCGCGGACGATTCGCATACCGGTGCACATGGTGGAGACGATTAACAAACTTATTCGCGTTTCGCGGCAACTCCTGCAACAGCTGGGTCGTGATCCCACGCCGGATGAAATTGCCGCCGAGATGGGCATTACGGTGGAGCGGGTACGCGAAATCATGAAGGTGGCGCAAGAGCCGGTTTCATTGGAAACGCCGATTGGCGAAGAGGAAGACTCCCATTTGGGCGATTTTATCGAAGACCATGATGCTCCGGCTCCCGTCGACGCGGCAAGCTTCATGTTACTTAAAGAGCAACTCGAAGAAGTGTTAGACACGCTTACGCCCCGCGAGAAAAAAGTATTGCGTTTGCGCTTCGGCTTAGACGACGGCCGAGCGCGAACTTTGGAAGAAGTGGGGCAGAGCTTCGGCGTCACCCGCGAACGTATTCGGCAGATAGAAGCCAAAGCGCTTCGCAAACTTCGCCATCCGAGCCGTAGCAGAAAATTAAAGGACTTTTTGGAATAGAAAAAATTTTCCCCCGGCATACAAAACGAGCTGAAGGGAACGGCAATGAGCAAAATGCCGTTCGCCTTACGGCTCGTTTTTATTTTACGATGTGATTACCGCCAACATAGCGCGGTTGCCAATAAATATTGTTCAGCGCGTCAATACGCACACCTTTGCTGCTTGACGCA
>CAJORE010000012.1 GCA_905236595.1 uncultured Selenomonadaceae bacterium
ACCCTTGCCGGGTCTTTTTCCGGCATACTGCGTCATTCCTCCTCAGCGTAGCACCACTACGCTTCGTCGTCATTCCTTGTCTGCCGAGAAAATCCCTCGGCAATGGCACGAACTCATTTATGCAGTATTTCCATAAAAATGCCCGCCCTAAGCATCCGCCACAAAGACCTTTCGTCCTTGTTTTATATTTTCGGCGGTACCCGGCGGACCGTAGGTGTGTTCGGCTTGTACTTGACTTGCGACATTTATGTGGAAGTCCACAAACATTTTGCTCCGTTTTAGAAGCGAACTCGTCAAGGAGTTATCCCTTTTTAATTTATCCTGCAACCTTTCCACGTCGCCAAAAAGGCGCAGGGCGGCATCCTTGTCTGCCGAAGCCGGCTGCGCCGACAATGCTTCATATAAATTATTTACACCGCTTGCGGCAACTTTGGCGACAAGCTTTTCATTAAGCTCGCCAAACTCTGTAAGAAGCGGCTCCAACTTATGCACCGCCGCCGTAACACCGACACCGTCGCTGTTGTGTTCCAAAGCCTCGCGCACAATCGCCAATTCGTCCGCCGCTTTTTGGCACAAGTCGCGTTGTTGCGTCAGGAGCGATATTATTTCTGTCATATTAACCGCCCTCACGCATTTATATTTAATTTCTTACGATGCGAAACGGTTTCGCCGCCTTTGCCGTAAGTGGCATCAACGCTCGCTCCGCCCAACTTGTTAAGCATCTTGGTCACCGCATCAAGTGCTCCCGTGGCCAACAGCGAATTAACATCGTTTTGTTTAACCACTTCGGCCACTTTGCCGGAAAGCTGCTTATGCATAACCGCCAAAGTATGCTGCAACGGCGCAGGCGCAAAAGCGATAAGCTCCTGCATGGTCATGCCGGGCTTCAAGTCCTTGTTTGCCCCGGCCATTTTGATAAGAACTCCCTGCCGTTTGTTTTCCAAAAGGCGAATCTCGTCCGTTAATTTTTCCTCTTCCTTAAGTATCGGCTCCAATTCGGCAAATTTCACCGTCACCAAATACTTGTGCTTTTCCTTGCCCAAAACGAGAATTTTCTCATACGCCGCGTTGATGTCCCCCAGAACCCTTATAAGCTCTTTCCACATAATCCACGCTCACCGCTCAATAAGCCGCACGGCTCATGTTAAGTCCCAACATACTGCCGGCAATGTCATAAGAAGATACATTATATGTGCCGTCGGCTATGGCTTTTTCCAAATATTCCACTTTATTGACCCGCACCTCGTCGGTGTCTTTGAGTTCCTGCAACATGGTTCGGAAATCTTGCCCTTCCCGTGAAGGAACGTAACGATCGCTTGCCGCTAATTGCTCGGCATTTTGCGTACGCCGAACCGCCGTCGGCTGATTCACGGAATACGCACCGGCGATAGCCTGTACTGCGTTGTTGATAATCATATCGGTTCACCGCCTAAACTATAAATCCCGAACGGGAAAAACACCTTCCCCGCTCACATTTGTTATCGAAAAAAGAGCGCCGATACTTAACCGCTTATTTTGGCCGATTAACAACGGTTATCATCAATAATCTTCGTCAAACGTCGTTTTTCTCGCATCATTGCCTTTTAATCCCCTGCGCATTTTTTCTTGGCACGACAACAAACAGCAAATGTCGCATAAATTTTAGCGATCTCAATGGCCTCGGACGTAGCTTTTCGGCACAACAAAAGGAGCGCGGTAATTTATCCCGCGCTCCTTTTGTTCAATGGCACGAACTCATTTATGCAGTATTTCCCTAACTTAAAATTTATTTCTTTACAGTTCCTTACTTCTTTTTCGTATGCAATTCTTTGGCGCGCATACCGTGACCCTTGCGAGCCTCTTCTTCCTTTTCGGCTTTAAGCGTCATTTTTTCCTGGGCGCCTTTCACTTCGCGTTGCAATTCAGCCATGCAATCGCGGCAGAATTTCCCGCTCATTATGGGGGCGCCGCATTTTTCACAGGAATATGTGAGATTCACGCCAACTTGTTGGAAACGGCCTTCGGCGATCATTCGCTTAATCATTTTTTCCGTTCCATGCGTATTCTCTACAATTTCCGGGATTTTGCTCTTCGGATGGTCACGCACATAATTGGTAACTTCCAACTCCGTCTCTTGTTCCTTGACAAAGCAATCACGGCACATCCTGGTTCCCGGATCTGCCGCGAACAATTTCCCGCATACCGGGCAATTTTTCAACTTCCCCGCCATTTTCGCACGTCCTTTCATTCTACCGTTTGACAATCGCTTGTACTTCTACACGAAAACCGTAAATCCTTTTTTGCCGCATAATTTTTTTGCCGACGCTTACGACGCATCTTTCCTCATTCGCCGCGTTTTCGTCGCACCATATCCCCGCGCCGGCCGATGTTCACCAAAATCGCCACCGCCGTAAGGCTGACGAGCAAACTTGTGCCGCCATAACTTATGAAAGGAAGCGGCACGCCCACAACGGGAAAAGAACCGCCGACCATAAGCAAATTGGCAATGGCCTGCCCGACAATCAACAGCAATATCCCCACCGCCAGCATCTGCCCGTAAGCATCTTCGGCTTTGTTGGCCACACGGGCGCTGTAAACGGCAAAAGCGGCATAAAGCAAAAAAACAAATATTGCGCCGATGAAACCGTTTTCTTGGCAAAAGATCGCAAAGGCAAAATCCGTGTGCGCCTCCGGCAAATAATCATATTTGCTGATGCCGACGCCAAGCCCCATGCCCCATAGTTCCCCCGAACCGATTGCCGACAATGATTGTACCGTTTGATAGCCGATGTTTTGCGCGTCCGACCACGGATCCCATGTGACTTTTATGCGTTCCAACCGATACGGCTGGATTATGCACAAAAGAGGTATGCCGGTAGCAATAAGTCCCGCCAAAACCTTAAGATCCATTGTTCTCATTCCGGCGACAAACATCATGATGAGCGGCACTCCCAACACGATACACGCCGTCCCCATGTCAGGCTCCAACTCCGTAAGGACAAACAGCGGCACTACCAACGCCATCTGCCGATTTAAGAGCGTCGCTTTTATGCCGCGATTGACGCAAGGCGCAAGGTACGCCGCCGTTATCATTATTGAAACAAGCTTGGCCAGTTCGGCCGGTTGCATCTGTATCGGTCCCAAAGGCAACCACCGCTTCGCACCGTTCACCGAAGGCCCCACAATCAATACCGCCAACAGCGCCAAAATCGTAAAGCCCAAAATGAACGGCATCCACATTCGCCATTTGTGATAATCGACGAAGAACGCAATGAAAGAAAAGACTCCCATGCCGACAACGGCAAAAATAGCGTGCTTCTTAAGGAAAAAATACGGCGAACCGTAATCGGCCTCCGCTAAAATAAAACTTGAACTGAAAACATTTATGGAACCTAACACCACAAGCACCAAGACGATGCCGATTATCGCCTCCGTGTCGTTGCTCCAAAATCGCTTCTGCACTAAAACACCGCCTCCGCACGGCAAATCGGGTTGCCTTTGGCGCGAAACTTTTGTTCGTATTCGGTCGGAGCATCGTCTGGCACGGCGTCAAAATCGGCAACACGCACCGTCAAATTTTCAGCGGCAAATTCACCGAGGGAAAAATCAAACAACAAGCGATTGTCCGTCTTGAAAAAAAGTTCGCCCTTCGGCACGAGCAAACGCCGATACTTTTGCAGAAAAGCGCGATAAGTCAAACGCCGTTTCGCATGACGAAGCTTTGGCCATGGGTCGCAAAAATTTATGTAAAAACGCGCCACCTCACCGGGGGCAAAGATCTCTTCGATACGATTGATGTCAAATACCGCCAAGCGCACATTTGTTAAGCCCGCATCACTTATTTTTTTCGCCGCCGAATAAAGAACATCCTGCTGAAGCTCCAATCCCACAAAATTGACCTGCGGCAACAGCGCTGCTTTTTGTCGCAGAAAGTCGCCCTTGCCGGTACCAAGTTCCACATATAACGGACTGTCGGGCGACCACGCGCCTTTTTTCGTAAAAACATCATCATCGTCTTTTACAAACACGAACGAATTAAACTCTTTTATTGCCTCGTCAACCCACGGTTTTCGCCGTAAACGCATTATAAAAACATCCTCCGTCCGCTCTCACGCACAAAAAATATCCGCCGTCGTTTGTCAGTTTTGCGGAGCATTATCGACTTGCTCCATTTCCTTGGGATTGCTGTAACTGTCGCTATGCAAAAACTCCCGCGCCATAACTTGCCCGTTTTGCGAATAAATGCGCCAAACACTCGGATTCAACTCGGTGCCGTCGTTTTCAAGGGTAATGATGTTGCCGTTCAAATCCGCCCACGTCCCCAAAACGTAAATCGTAAGCGTATCGCCGCTGACGGCAGACTGCAAATAAACATTGTGCGGATAGATATTTTGAAAGCAAAAATCAAGAAGCCCGTCGGCAACGGTAGCATCACGCCCCGGCGGACAATAAAGTGACGGATAATAGTGCGCCGTCCGCACTACGCTGTTTAACCCTGCCAACAAAATCGCATTGTAAAGCGTTGAGCTGACTTGACACACGCCGCCGCCCACATCCTGTTCCAGCCGTCCGTCGATAAACACCCCGGCATCTTTGTAACCGGCATCGCGAGTTCTTTGACCGACGGCGTTGTTAAACGAAAACACGGCGTTACTCCTTATCAAAACACCGTTCAAATGGCTTGCGGCGATGGCGATATTATCGCCGCGATCGCCCGGCACAAACGTCGTCGTGTACGCCGCCAAAATGCCGTCAATGGCGGATATATCCGTATCGGAAACGTAGGGCGGCACATCGTCGGGAGCGATTTCAAGCTCCGTCGGCAATTTCAGCGCCGTAATTTTCGGCGTCAACGCTTCAATAATCGGCTCGGTCTTAAGCTCTTTGCCGATAATGCCGCCCGTTTTGTATATGTTGCCCAAACTATCCAAGGTGACGAAGGCATTAAACGGATCGCGGTGCAATTCTTGAGCTATGCCGTCAAGCTTTGTCGCCAACGCCGTTTCGTCAAAGACGGCAGACAAAGTTACGGTATGTCCGTAAGTGTAGCAAAAAACCTGTTCGCGCAAATTTTCGACAAACGTACCGCCGCGCCCGATGCCGAGAGCCTCTTCGACACATTCCTCCACATTGGCCTTGATATGCAGTTCCGCAGGCGAAAACTGCCACCTTTGTTCGCCGCAAGTCAGAATCACGCTGTCTTTGGGCATACGCTCGGCGGCAACACTCTCCAAAAAATCCGTCAACATATCACGATCAAAACCGCGCAAATCTTTACCGTATGCCACCACCCCCGGCAAAACGCGGTTTGAGTCGGCAAGCGCCGCCGACGAACTGGCGGCGATGCCGACGGCAAGCATGACGATACCCAGCGCCAAGCCGACAATTTTCAGCGTTGATGCAATAATTTTCATAACGGCTCACTCTCCTTGCGTGCCATTACCAAAAAATCCCGTGTTTTGGCTCCGTCAATCTTTCACGACCAAATCCGCGTCGGTAAGCGTACCCGCTTTGGCTTTTTCGGTCAAC
>CAJORE010000013.1 GCA_905236595.1 uncultured Selenomonadaceae bacterium
CGACGAAGCGTAGTGGTGCTACGCTGAGGAGGAATGACGCAGTATGCCGGAAAAAGCCCCGGCAAGGGTGCGGACGAATTATGCAGTATTTCCATAAAGCGCATAACGGAAAAAAAGCGCCGTTGCCGAGGAATTTTCTCGGCAACGGCGCTTTTTTGTGCGGCGTTTCCTGTGCTGTTTTACTTTTCTTCTTCGGTTGCCGTTTCTTTATCGCGGTACGAAAGCGCCAACATCGTTATGTCGTCCGATTGACGGGCGGTTTTTACGTGTTCGTCCAAGGATTTTCTAACGTAGGCCAAAAGCTCTTCGAGGGAAATATTGCCCGCATCGGCGTTGTTTAGGGCGTTTAGCAGACGTTCTTCGCCGAAAAGCTCCTCCGTTTCGTTCAGGGCTTCCGTTACGCCGTCCGTATACATGAACAGGCGGTCGCCGGGCGCTAAGGTTATTTCCTGGCTTTGGTAAGGCACTTCCTCCATGCCGCCCAAGACGAAGTTGCGCTTTACGCTCATGTAGCTGAATTCCTTCGTGGCGGCGCGATATATAAGGGGCGGGTTATGGCCGGCGTTGACGTAGGTAAGGCGTCCCGTGGTGACGTCAAGCATGGCCACGAAAGCCGTGACGAACATCATGGCATCGTTGCTTTGGCAAAGCTGGTCGTTCGTACACGCGACAAGCGGCGCCAAATCATCCACCCCGCCCATGGTCTGGGCGAAGTTTTTGAGGATTGTCTTTGAGATTACCATGAAGAGCGCCGCCGGCACCCCTTTGCCGGACACGTCGGCAACGGTTATCATCAAATGGTTTTGGTCAAGCATATAAAAATCGTAGAAGTCGCCGCCGACTTCCTTGGCCGCGTGCATGGTGGCGTAGATGTCAAAATCCGTGCGTTCGGGGAAGGCCGGGAAGATGTTCGGCAACATACTTTCCTGAATGTTCGTCGCCACGCTCAGTTCGGTGGCGATGCGCTCCTTTTCCGCCGTGACTGCGGTAAGGTTTTGCATATAGGATTTCAGTTCGTCCGTCATGGCGTTGAAGCAAATCGCCAAATGTTCAATCTCGTCGCCGGTCTGGATGTCGATTTTCTTGTCGAGGTTGCCGCTGGCAATTTCCCGCACGCCGTCGGTCAGCTTGTGAATCGGTTGCACAAAACCGCCGGCCATGCGATAGCCAAGGTAGGACACAATGACCACGAAAAGCAAAACAAGCAACACCATTGACCCTATGGATTTTGATATTTGCGAATCCATGTTGGCCGTCAAATTGTCCGTCGCTTCCAAAATGGATTCGCGGCTGGCGTTTATGGGGGCGTTGGCTTCGGCGGCTTCGATTATTACGCCGAAGCTCCAACCAAATTCCGGCAACGGGGCAAAAGCGATTAGGCAATCAACGCCGTCAACCGTTACGGGCAAAGCTCCGCTCTTGCCGTCAACCATTTGCTTGACGGCGTCGGCCACGCCTAAATTGTCCGACAGCCGCAAATCGGCGTCGGTAACGTCGTTGGCCTCAAATATTCCGTCCTGTTTCGGCGAAAACAGCACATCGCCGTTGGGACCTACGACGAACCCGAAACCCGTTTGGCCGATTTTTGTATCAAGCACGACTTGGTTTATTTCGCGCAAATAGGAACCCATGCCCACAACGCCGGCAAATTCGCCGTTGGCTTTGTAGGGGGCGGCGCAAATGATGCACAAGCCGCCGCCGTGAATATCGTTCACCACGTCGGTAAATATCAGCTTGTCCTCGGCCAAGGCTTTTTTGTACCATGGGCGGCTGAAGGCTTCGTATGGCGCAGGTACGGAAGAAGAATCGTCAAATTTCTTCGCGGAAATTTTGTCCGCCATTATGACAAAGCCGTTTTTGGAGGCAACGTACGACGAAGCCACCACCGAGCTTGCCGCATTCATTTGCACGAGAAAATCCTGGATATTGCCGGCGGCGAGAATTTCGCCCTGCAAAGCGGCGCGGTTGGTGACGGTTGCGGAATAGAGCAGTTGCGGCGTTATGCGTCCGTCATTTTCGCGGCGCGGCTCATACACATTTTTGGGTGCAAAATTTTGCGGATTGGAGGAAATGTTTGTCATTTCTGCCGCCAAAATTGTGACATTGCGCTTTATCGAACTCATGCTGAGATCGATTTGTTTGGCTTTGTCGGCAGCCACTTTCCCCAAACTTTCCTTTAACTGCTCCTTAAGCACGTCACCGCTTCGGGAGATGGCCGCTTGGCCGATGTCGATTCCCGTGGTCACCGCTGTTTCGCGGATGCCGAACATATCGTAAACGGCCATGCCGGCCAATATAAGAATCGAAACCAAACTGCAGGAAAAAATCATGAGCAGTACGCGCTTATATATGTTCAGGCGTAATTTTGGAATCATTTGC
>CAJORE010000014.1 GCA_905236595.1 uncultured Selenomonadaceae bacterium
CGACGAAGCGTAGTGGTGCTACGCTGAGGAGGAATGACGCAGTATGCCGGAAAAAGACCAGGCAAGGGTGCGGACGAATTATGCAGTATTTCCCTAATCCTTACGATGCCAAAAATCTTGTTTTACGCTTAATTTTCGTGTATTATTGGGTTCGCGTCTTGTTGCGTCGCTTTCGCTTGCCCATAATTTCCATGGCGACGCCGCAAAAAAAATGTCTTTGTCGTCTTTAAGGTAGGCTCAGCGTTATGCAATATCCCCTGAACATAGAATTGAAAAACGTACGTTGCGTTGTTTTGGGCGGCGGCCATGTGGCGCTGCGGAAAGTAAGGACCCTGCTTTCGGCGGAAGCGGAAGTTATGGTCATTGCTCCCGAAGCGGAACAGGCGATTTTCGATCTTGCCGCACAGGGCAAAATTTCTTTCTCCCGATCATCTTACACTCGCGGCGATTTGGTCGGCGCCAAACTCGTGATACTGGCGACCAACGACAGCGAGGTAAACAATGCGGCCGGTGAAGAAGCACGCGAACTCGGCATTTTGGTCAACGCTCCCAAGGAACCGGAAAAGTCGGATTTTTCCGTGCCGGCGTCCGTCAGGCGCGGCAGTTTGCTCCTCACGGTGTCTACCGGCAACAATTCGCCGGGACTGGCGCGTTTTATCCGCGAGAAATTGGAGGAAGACTTTCCGGAAGTACTCAGCGAATGGTTGGAAATTTTACACACATTGCGCGAGGAAATGAAAGATCGGTTGCCGACCAGCCGCGATCGCGAAGCGTTTTGGCGCTACGCGTTAAACGAACGACTGCTCGACATGGTAAAACAGGGCAACATCAAACAAGCGGAGGCAGAAATAAGAAATGCAGCTTACGGCTTTGAGCCTCAATCATAAAAATGCGCCCGTGACGGTTCGCGAACAACTTTCGCTGTCACGGGAAAATATCTTGAACGGTCTTTTGAACGTTGCGTCATACGGTGCCGATGAAGCGGTGCTTCTTTCCACCTGCAACCGCACGGAACTTTATGCCGCCGTCGCCGACGTCAACGAAGGCAACGAAAATTTGCGGCGCTTTTTGCTTGATTTGACGGGCGCCAAAAACGAAGTCGCCGATTATTTCGCCGCTTTTGAAGGCAAAGAGTGCATCAAACATTTGTTCTCCGTGGCGGCGGGGCTTGATTCCCTCGTTTTGGGCGAAGGGCAAATTTTATCGCAAGTGAAAGCCGCTTACGCCATGGCGCGGGAAGCCGGTGTCACGGGTACGGTACTGAACACGCTTTTTCATCGTGCCATCGCCGTCGGGAAAAGAGTCCGCGCCCAGACCAACATCGACGGCAATTCCGTTTCGGTAAGTTACGCCGCTGTGCAGTTGGCCAAAGAAAAACACGGCTCCTTAAAAGGAAAAACGGCGCTTGTTTTCGGCGCCGGCAAAATGGCGCAGTTGACGGCTAAACATTTGGCGGCGGCCGGGGCGGGGCAAATTTTTATTGCCAACCGCCACATCGAAAAGGCGCAAGAACTGGCGCAACTCGTCGGCGGCAAAGCGGTGGCCTTCGATTCCGCCTTTGATTGCGCCAAAGATACGGACATAATCGTAACTTCAACGGGAGCGCCGCACTACGTCGTGAAATTGTGGGAAACACGCCGCCTAATGACGGCGCGACAAGGAAAACCCCTCTTTATTGTCGATATTGCCGTCCCTCGCGACGTCGATCCCGCCGTTGGCGACCTAAAAGGCGTCACGCTGTTTAACATCGACGATCTTACCAACGTCGTGGACGAACACTTAAAAGAACGTGAACATGAAGCCGTTGCGGCACAAATCATCGTCAACGAGGAAACGACGGCAACGGTGACCAAGTTCCAATACCTGTCCTTCCGTCCGCTCATGGCGCTGTTGTCCGAACGCGCCGAACGAATCCGCGAACGGGAAGTGCGCCGCATAAGCGGCAAGTTGCCGGACTTGACGGAGGACGAATGGCGGCAAGTGAACCGTATGTCCAAAATGATCGTGCGAAAAATTTTGCGTACGCCGATGATGCGTGTCAACGGCGCGGCAGGCACAAAAGACGGCGCCTTTTATGCCGAGGCCATGCAAAAGCTGTTCCGTTTGGATACCGTCGGCACAACGGACGCCGCCAACAGTTCCGCCAAGGATTGGAGCGAGAGCGAAGAAAATGAAGAAACGCGTTATTATCGGTTCCAGAAGCAGTGAACTTGCCCTGTGGCAAGCCGATTTCGTCGCCGCACGGTTGCGTGAATTCGCCCCCCGCGGCACGGAAATCGCCATAAAAAAAATCGCCACAAAGGGCGATAAAATTTTGGATGTTCCCCTTGCCAAAATTGGCGGCAAGGGGCTTTTTACCAAAGAAATCGAAAGCGAATTGGCGAACGGCACAATCGATCTTGCCGTGCACAGCCTAAAGGATATGCCCACCGTTTTGCCGGAGGGATTGACCATCGGCGCCTACACCGAGCGCGAAGAAGTGCGCGACGCCTTTGTGGGCAAATGCGCCTTCGCCGACTTGCCGCCGGGGGCAGTTATCGGCACGGCAAGTCTGCGCCGCCAAGCGCAACTTTTGCACCTGCGTCCCGATTTACGCATCGAACCGTTGCGGGGCAATGTGAACACGCGCCTAAGAAAATTTGCCGACGGCGCTTTTTTCGGCATCGTTTTGGCAACAGCGGGGTTGAACCGCTTGGGACTGACCGACCGCATAACGGAAATTTTGCCGACGAGCGTCATGCTCCCCGCCGCCGGACAAGGTATTTTGGCGGTGGAAATCCGCGACAACGATACGGCGACCAAAGAACTCATCGCACCGTTAAACAACAACGATTCGGCAACGGCGGCGGCGGCGGAACGCGCCTTCCTCGATTGTACGGGCGGCGGTTGCCAAGTCCCCGTCGGCGCCTATGCCGAAATTACGGGGGCAAGGTTCACGCTTACAGCGATGATTGCCGCTGCGGACGGAAGCAAAATGTATCGGCAAACCGCCGTCGACACCGTAAACAACGCCCGCAAATGCGGCAAAAATTTGGCTATCGCGCTAAAAGAAGCGGGCGGCGACAAGATTTTGGCAGAACTGTTGCCGCAATAAACCGGATAATTTGCCAAAATGCGCCGGCAGCGGTAAAATACGCCGCATAATGCCGTTATGAATATTTTCAACGAATTTTTTGGGAGAGTAACGCAGTATGAAAGAACTGATGTTGGGTAATAAGGCGATTGCCCGCGGGCTGTTTGAAGCCGGCGTCGCCTTTGTATCGAGTTACCCCGGCACACCCAGTACCGAAATTACCGAAGAAGCGGTGAAATTCCCCGAAATTTATTGCGAGTGGGCGCCCAACGAAAAAGTGGCCATGGAGAGCGCTTTCGGCGCGTCGTTGGCAGGGCGCCGCGCCTTTTGCGCACAAAAGCACGTCGGCTTGAACGTCGCCGCCGACCCGCTCTTTACCATGTCATACACGGGCGTCAACGCCGGGCTGGTCATCGTTGTCGCCGACGACGCGGGAATGCATTCGTCGCAGAACGAACAGGATTCGCGCCGCTACGCCATTGCCGCCAAAGTCCCCATGTTGGAACCGGCGGATTCGGACGAGGCGCTCCGCTTTACGAAAACCGCCTACGAGCTGTCGGAAAAATTCGATACGCCCGTCCTCATCAAAATGTGTACCCGCGTCGCCCATTCGCAGTCTTTGACGGAGACGGGCGAACGCACGGAATTTAACAAGCCCTACGAAAAGAACATTCCCAAATACGTTATGATGCCCGGCAACGCCAAAAAGCGCCACCCCATCGTCGAAGA
>CAJORE010000015.1 GCA_905236595.1 uncultured Selenomonadaceae bacterium
CGTAGTGGTGCTACGCTGAGGAGGAATGACGCAGTATGCCGGAAAAAGACCCGGCAAGGGTGCGGACGAATTATGCAGTGTTTCCTACACTCTAAGGCACCGCAAAAAAAATAACAACGCAACCATTGAAACAAATTCGGCTGTCTGCCACAAAAGTTTAGCGGCAAACCGCACCTTTACGTCATGCTGTCCCGGCGGCACAACCACGGTCATTATATGCCGTTCTCCTTCGGCAACGGGCAAAATCGTCCCTTCTTCGTCCGTCGCCGTGTAGCAACCCGGATAAAAAGTCAGCGGCAAGCTGACGATTGTTTCTTGCGCGGCATTGACGGAAAAATCAACGGCCGTACCGCGTTTTTCATAAGCGGCAATACACTCGCGCGGCATGATTTTATCCGGCGGCATCGTGCGGTTAGCGTAATCGGTCATAAGTTGAAAATCGCTGTTGCCATCGCCATAAATCATCCATTCAGTATCTGCGTAAGCATAATCCCAACCGTTCAAACTCAAATTTATCGGACTGTCCGCCCCCGCCGCAAAATCAACCGTGTCTTTAATCTTGGCCTTTTCGTACACATTGCCGGAAAGCGGGTACAAATCCCCCCAACGACTTGTCTCATAGTAGCCGATTATGGCGGCATCGGCCGGAAACGATACCGCTTGCGGAAAAAGCATGGCCAGCAAATTAAAGCCGCCGACAATCATCACTATCCCCAACATGGCACAATCGGCAACCAAGCGCCTGCCCGACACAGTTTTGCCGATGTTGACAACAGCGACGGCACCGCACACCGAAAATGCCACCGCGCCGAACACCATTATGCGTTCGGAAAACTGCAACACGGAAAAAGCGTGTGCCAATCGCGGGACACGCTCAAGTGCGTCCCATGGGAAAAGATCCGACCAGAAAAACCAAGCAAACACGCCCGTAACCAAAGACACGGCAAACAATGCGTCATATTTACGATAAAAGAAACGATTGACGATAATCCGCATAAAGACATACGCAACAATGACAAAGAGCAATGCCGCGCCGACAAAAAACTGCCGGTCAATAATGCCGTCCGGCGATTCGCGAATAATCGAAACCAAGACGGATTTTTTCATCCAAAAATCATACGCACCGTACATATCGACAAACGGCACATAAAACCAAACGTTAAGCAAAGCGGCAAACAAGGCCGCTTTTATTATTGCCGAACGGATCTCACGCCGCTTGAGCGACGGCCAAAAAAACAACGTCATAAGCACCGACGCCGCCGTCAGCATAACCAGCGTCAATATATGCGAACAGGCAACTCCCGTAAAACCTATGACAAACATTACCCAATAATGCGCCGACCGTCGCAAAGTGAGATACAACCCCACTATCGCCGACGGCAAAAAGGTCATGGCGATAACCGCCCCGTATGCTCCCGTCGAGTACATATCAACAAACCGATACAAAAAGCAGCCGTAAAGCATAGCCGCCACGGTTCCCGTACGTCGCGAACAAAACAGTTCGCCGAAACTTTTTTGTGCAATAAGAATAGTGGCAATGTTGATAACCAACAGGAAAATACGGCAAGACAACATAAGGTCGTCCGTCGCCGCATATATTACGGCGAGGACATAAAGAAACAAGTCGGGGTAAAAAAAGCCCACCGGATAACCGTAACCGTTCATAAACCAACCGTACATTTTTACGGGGAAGGTTTCGCCGTCAAATCCGTCGGTCAGACCCACGATACGCCCGATATGAAATCCCCAATCAACCCCGACGGGCGTTTGCCCGCCCAAAAAAGGCAAACTTACAAAAAGCGCAAACAACACCGCCGTCGCATACCAAAATGATTTTTCCCGCCCATCCTCCGTACTTAACAACTTTCTCTCTGTCTGCACCTCATTCATTCGGAGCCTCATTATTGGCAACGGTTATCGGGTGCAATTCCCATTTGCCGTCCCCCGTAAAGCGCAATTCCTTATCATGGAGCGCAAAAAGGGTTCCGCGATGTCCGACGCTCACAACAATCGTCTGCGGCAACCGGGCAAACAACAATTCATACATTTCTTTTTCGCGTGTTTCATCTAACGCACTGGTGGCTTCGTCCAAAAATACACAACGCGGCTTGGCCAAAAGTATACGGGCAAAGGCCAAACGTTGCTGTTCGCCCAACGACAAAATCCGGCTCCAATCTTCCGCATCGCCGAGGCGTTCCCGAAGGTGCGGCAATGCCGTTTCGTTCAAAATAGCCCGTAATACATCATCGGCAAAAGTCTCCTCCGTCAACGGATAGCACAGCGCTCTTTTCAACGTCCCGAGGGGCAAATATGGTTTTTGCGGCAAAAACATAACCGGAATAAGCGAGCTGCCGCCCTTTGTCGCCGGCAATCCTACGGAACCTTCGGCATAGGGCCATATACCGGCCAACGTGCGCAAAAACGTCGATTTGCCGCTTCCCGATGCCCCGGTTACCAACAAATGCTGGCCGCTATTAAGGGCAAGCGAACAATCGCCGAGCAAAAACTTTTCCGTGCCGTTTTTGTCGCGAGGCAAGCCAACAGTCACGGCGGTTACGGAAAAAGTTTCGTCGTCAACAGAAAAAGTTACGGCGCTTTTTACTTCGGCCGCCTCATTCATGTGAGCGGTAAATCCATCCAAACGGGCAACAACGGAGGCAAGTTGCGCGATAGTGTCGTAAGACTCGACAAAATACGACAACGCATCTTGGACACGTCCGAATGCGGAAATGGTTTGCATAAGGCCACCCAGCGCCATGGCGCCGGAAAAATATTGCGGCGCCGCCATTATGAGCGGTACGATAACGGCAAGTTGTGCGTAACCGTTGACATAAAAATTCAAAAGCTTGGTTTGGCGCATAAGTTGCCAAAAATTGGCTATAACCGCCGCAAAACGTTCGGCAAAACCGGCCTTTTCGGCTTTTTCGCCGCGATAAAAAGCAATGCTCTCGCTGTTTTCCCTAAGGCGCATCATACCAAAACGAAAATCCGCCTCATAACGCTGTTGATCGTAATTTAAGCCGATTAACTTGCGGCCGACCAAATGCGCCAAAAAAGTACCCGCCGTCGAATAAATGAGCGAGAACCAAAACATATAGCCGTAAATCACAAATTCCGTTTGGCCAATCGGCACGGTAAACACGCCGGACAAATTCCACAGCACAACGCCGAAAGCCGCCAACGTCGTGAGTTGTTTCAAAAAACCGATAAGCAAAGCCAGCGACAAAGAAACAAACTGATTTATATCCTCGCTGATACGTTGGTCGGGGTTGTCGGTGTCGCCATACGCCCCGATTTGCATCCGACGGTAAACTTGGTTGTTTAACCAGTTATCAACATATTGCCGCGTCATCCATGTGCGCCATTTTATTTGGAGCATTTGTCGCAAATAAATCGCATAAACGGCAATTATGATATATATGAATGCCAATGCGGTAAATTCACCGACCAACGGCCAAAAAAGTTGCTCTTCGTAATTTTGCAAAGCATTGTAAAACTCGTTGTACCAAGTGTTTATTCTGACAAGCAGATAGACTGCGGCGAAATTAAGCCCAATTACGACACCCAGCAAGGCCCAAGCGCGCAATTTTTCTTCGCTTTTAAGATACAAACGAAACAAGCGCCAAAACCCGCCAAACGAAAGTGTCTGCCGTGTCGAATTGTTTTTTGTCGTCGATAAAATTTTTTTCATGTGTTATATGTCCTCGTCAATAAGTAATGCCAATATTTTGCACACGCCACAACAGCATCTGCATATCGAAAAAACGTCCCCTACATTCTTCA
>CAJORE010000016.1 GCA_905236595.1 uncultured Selenomonadaceae bacterium
ACGCGGTGCAAAGCGCCGAAACGGCGCTAATCGGTACGCTTGCCGCATTGGAAAGGGGCATCATCGAAACCAAGGATTCTTTTGTGCGAATTTTGAGCGGTGACGGGCAGAAGGCAACGGAAACAAAAAAATTTTTCGGCAGGACGACGCATAACAACGCCGACTTGCCGCTTTTGTTTGTGCGGGTTCGTTCGCCGGAGCAGATTTATCGGTTGAGTAAAAACAGCGCCGTGCGAAATATTGTCACCGGTTTTATTGCGCCGAAATTCGACTTGACAAACGCCGGTGCGTACATCGAGGCGGTTTGTGCCGTGGACTCGTATCTTATGCCCATATTGGAGAGCGAGCAGGTGGCCAACGTTTCGCGGCGGGTCGCGGTGTTAACGGAGCTAAAGCGTATTTTGGACGAAAATCGTCGGCGCATCATCAATGTGCGAGTGGGCGGCAATGATTTTTGCGGCTTGTACGGATTGCGGCGAAACGAACGGCAAACGGCGTATGACATAGGCATTTTGCGGGATATTATGACGGACATATTGAGCGTTTTTGCCGCCTCTTATGTTGTGTCCGCGCCGGTGTGGAATTATTTCGGCGACAATGAATACGAAGCTTGGGGCGAGGGGCTGAAAAAGGAACTGGCGCTTGATCGCTTGAACGGGTTCATCGGCAAGACGGCCATTCACCCGGCGCAACTGCCCATTATAAAAAAATATCTGCAGGTTTCGGCTGTTGAGTATGCCGACGCCGTTCGCATACTCAACTGGCAAGATTCGCGCCGCGCCGTTGCCAAGGGCGCCGACAACAATCGCCTGCTTGAGGAGAGATGCCATCGGCGTTGGGCAAGTCGCATAAAAATTTTGGGGGACATATACGGTGTGGCGGGCGGCTGAAAAATTTTCGCCGTTTTTTTGCCGTCGGCTGTATTTTTTTGATGCGGTCGGGTGACGTTTGATGAAAGAATATACCGAGTGTGAGTTGTTGCGGTTAGCCAAACGCTACGGCAACAAAAAGCGCGGCTATCTTTTGGTGAATCCGCTCATGGCCAAGCATATCCCCGTTGCGCCGAACGAGGCGCTGTTGCTGATGCGGACATTGGGCGAAAAAGTTGCCGCTCTTTTTGATAATGTGCGGGGGGTTGTCGCATTTGCCGAAACGGCCACGGCAATAGGCGCCATGGTCGCCCGTGCTTTTGGCGGGAATTGTTTGTACCTGACGACGACGCGGGAAACATATTGCTTTGATAATTGTTGCGCGGACGAAAGCCGCCATTGGCTGACCTTTGCCGAAGAACACAGCCATGCCGTAACGCAACGCTTGTTTGCGTTGCCGCTTACCGATAAAGGGGCGGCGGCGGTCAATGGCTCGGTAGAAAATAATTCTCCGCTGATATTTGTGGATGACGAAATATCCACCGGGCGCACGCTCTTGAATGTTGTCAAAGCCGTGCGTACACATTGCGCCGATTGCCGTGAGCGGCCGATTGTCGCCGCGTCGCTGATAAATCGTCAAAGCGACGACGAACGGCGGGAATTTGCCGAAAACGGTATCGAATGTGTTTCGCTGTTGACTTTGCCGAAAACCGATTATGAGGTGCGGGTGGCCGATTTTTCCGTCACGGCGCCGACCAAATTATCGCCGTCGAATTTCGATGGCGATAATTTTTTGGCAAACAGCGGCGGCCAAGGACGGGAATTGTATGTGCCGCAGTATGCCGATCCGCGTTTGGGCGTGGATTGCGGCGCATATTTTCGCGAGTGGAATGTTTTTCTTCGGGACAGATTGACGCTTATTGACGGCGAATTGCCGGAGCAAGGGCGCATATTGGTGTTGGGGACGGAAGAATGTATGTTGCCGGCGCTCCTTTTGGGCAACGAAGTTGCCAAGCGGCATGAGGCGGCGCAAGTTTTTTGTCATGCAACAACCAGAAGTCCCATCGGCGTTGGCGGGAGCCAAGCGGGTTATCCTATCGGGAACGGCTACGCTTTGCCGAGTTTTTATGATGCGACGCGGCAAACTTATGTTTACAATCTTGCCGCATACGATGCGGCCATTGCGGTGAGCGACGCTCCGACCGTCAACGCGGCCGGCTGTGTGGAGTTGGCGCGGGCATTGGCGGAATGTGGCACCGATCGCTTGATTGTTTTGGGGATGCATAATGTTTGGCACATACAGGGAAGATGACGTCACGGTTCTTTTGAAAGATATAACGGGGTTGGTAACGCCGTTGCCGACGGTCAGCCGCGAAAAGCTCATTCAAAAGGGCGTGCATTATTCGGCGATGTTGCCCGTCGAATACGAGCCGACGGCGGAGTATATGCGCGTATATCGGGAGGCGTTGGCCGCTTTTGCGCCGATAACGGCACGGGCGACGATGAATGTCGCGGCCAAAATTTTGGCGAGAAAAGGGAAAAACGTCGTTCTGCTTTCGTTAGCTCGTGCCGGGACGCCGATAGGCATATTGATTAAGCGATATTTGCGCGAATTTTGCGGCGTAGATGTGGCGCATTACACCCTTTCCATAATTCGCGGCATCGGTATCGACAAAAACGCCGTGAACTATGTTTTGGCGCGGCACGATCCCGGCGCCGTTGTGTTTGTTGACGGATGGACGGGCAAAGGCGCCATAAAAAGACAGCTTGATGCGGCGCTGATTGATTATCCGATGATTGAGCCGTGTTTGGCGGTGTTGGCCGATCCGGCGGGGATTGCCGATTTATACGGCACGCGTGAGGATTTTCTTATTCCTTCGTCGTGCTTAAATGCCACGGTGTCGGGGCTTTTAAGTCGGACTTTTTTGCGGGACGATATAATCGGCAAGGACGATTTTCACGGGGCGATGTTTTACGGCGGTTTGGTCGATAAAGATTTGACGTACCGGTTTATCGACGCAGTCGCACAATTTTTTGTCGCGCCGGAGGTGTTGCGGCAATATCATGAGCAGGCGGACGGAGAAGCCGACTGTGCCGTATCGGGCTTGGCGGAGGTTGAGGTTGTGCGCCGCGAGTTTGCCGTTGCCGACATAAATTTGATAAAACCGGGCATCGGCGAGGCGACCCGGGTCTTGTTAAGGCGCGTTCCGCGTTGCGTTTTGGTGCGCGATTTGGATGATTACACCCGCTTGGGGCATATTTATCGGTTGGCCAAAGAGAAGAATGTACCGGTGTTGCCGTACCCATTGAAGGTTTATCGCGCTTGCGGCATAATAGCCGCGATGGGGGACGCTTGAAAATGGTGCTTTTGGCGTGCGATCTTGACAACACGCTTATTTATTCGCGGCGGCGGCTGACGGAATTTGCGGCCAAGGGCGGTGCATCTTGGGCGGACTTTTGTTGTGTGGAGCGCTTGAACGGGCGGGAGCAAAGCTATATGTCGCGCCGCAGTATAAAAATGCTGGCGGCGCTCAAGGAAAAAGCAATGTTTGTTCCCGTCACCACGCGCTCTATTGAACAGTATCGCCGCATTGAGTTTCCCACCGCGATAAAACCGGCAATGGCGCTTGTCGCCAACGGCGCAATACTGCTTTCGGGCGAGCAAAGCGACCGGCAATGGCGTGAGCGCTCCCGCGGGATGATTGCCGCCGTCTGTCGCGCCGAGCTTGAAGGATTGGCGCGACGGTTTGGGGCGGACGATGCTTTTGCCAAGGTTGCGCCGCGCTTTGTGGACGATATGTTTCTTTTTATGCGCGTTGACGATGAGGCGGATTTTTCCGCCGCCTTTGCCCGTGTTGACAGCGCTACGGACTTGGACGTGTTTTCTAACGGGCGCAAAATCTACATATTCCCCGTCGGCTTGGATAAGGGGACGGCACTTTTGCGGTTTAAGGAGCGGTTGAACGAAGAAAGGCCGCGCATTTTCGGCAATGTTGATTACGGCGGCCGCATATATACGTTTGCGGCCGGTGATTCGCCCATTGACGTTCCGTTGCTTGATGTTGCCGATTGTGCATTTGCGCCGCATGAATCGCTCATGAACGATTCTCCCGAGAAGGTTGTTTGCGACGATGACAAGCGGTTGTTTGCCGAACAAATATTAAGCGGCGTTGAAGAGAGAATATGATTGCTCAATGGTTTTGAGCGGATTCTTGCGGGGAAGGCAACTCTTTGGGCGCAAAAAATTTTTTTGTCCGCTGTCCCGGCGGGGTGAAAAAATAATCCGCCCTCAATGGCGCTAATTCTCTGCAACCACAATATGTTGTGGTCACGTTGACTAATGACCACAACATATTGTATAATAACAGCGAACTCGCGAGTTGATTTGGGGAAATACTGCATAATTCGTCCGCACCCTTGCCGGGTCTTTTTCCGGCATACTGCGTCATTCCTCCTCAGCGTAGCACCACTACG
>CAJORE010000017.1 GCA_905236595.1 uncultured Selenomonadaceae bacterium
CGTAGTGGTGCTACGCTGAGGAGGAATGACGCAGTATGCCGGAAAAAGACCCGGCAAGGGCGCGGACGAATTATGCAGTGTTTCCTTTATTCGGCGGTCATTTCGTACATGGCAATTTCGTCAATTTCGCGGTTCGTGGCGATGATGTAGTCTTTGCCGTTATATTCGTAGTGCATGACGTTTGCCGCGCCGCAACCGCGATCTATTTCCTGGGCGACGTATTTCTCACCGTCGTGGGTGAAGGCGAGGGTTAGGCGGTCGCCTTTCCGTGCGCCGATGAGGAAGGTGTTCTTGCCGCAAAGTTTGCCGCCGAAAATAGCGTGCAAAAATTCAAGTTTTTCGGGATAGGTATAGTCGAGGACGAATTTATCGCCGTCCTTTTTGTAAATGTTAATCGTGTCGCCGTGGAAGGGGGCGATGGTGCAAAGTTCTTCCGTGCCGTCGTTGTTAATGTCGAGCAGAAGGCCGTCGCTGGCCGCGTCGGACGTAAGCTCTTTGATGCTCCATTCGCCGCCGGCCGTTTTGGGCGGAATGAAGTGGAATACGCCGTTATCGCAACTGACGATGCTGCTGGTTGCTCCTTCGCCGTCAACATGGCGGTAATAACCGTGGTTCTTGAGCATATTGTCCTTGATGACGGTCAGTTCGAGCTGATGGTCAAAACTGTATGTCGAAAGATCATCGGGCAATTCGGCGGCGAAAACCTTGCCGGGGAAACGCCAATCGTCCTTGTATTCGTGGTCGCTCTTTAAGCAACAGGCGATCAAATAATTTTTCCCGCCGGACTGCAAAATATCAAAACGATGCACGAAGGGGAGCTTGACCAAGGTGCGGACTTCCCAATCGTCTTTGCCCATGGGCGTGACGACGACAATTTGCGCGTTCTTGCTGTCGTTGGGCGAATAAAATTTGCGCGTCGCCAAAAAACGGCCATCGCTGCCGGGGATTTGTTGCATGGTCATAACGCCGCCCGGCCCCGTCCATACGGTTTCTTCGCGGTTGCCGTCTAAGTCGTAGAGGTAGCAGGGATTGACTTTTTCCGCCGCCACCAAAAAATGCTCCTTGCCCTGATAGTGAAGTCGCGTCATAGCGTAACATTTTTCCAAACTGCCGATAACTTTTTTCGTAACTTTCATAATCGCTTCGCTCCTTTTATTTTTTCGGGCATTTTCCATAAAGCTCTGGGCTGTTGCCGTATTTCCCGTCAAAAGCGCGGGGAATTCGGCTTTTTTGCGCTGTTTATGCCGCACTAAGCGCACCGTCGATCGCTTTGGCCAACTGGTCGGCGCAACTGGTGCCGCGATTGCCGCAGGGGTTGACGCGCAAAATGTCGGCGATTTCCTTGGCGTCTTTGCCTTCGCTCAATTTGCCGACGGCAATGGTGTTGCCGGGACAGCCGCCCAAAAATTTCACGTCGTGCAGTTTGCCGTTGTCGTCAATGCCAAAAGTTATTTGTTTGGCGCAAACACCCGTCGTGGTATATTCATAATTTTTCATGGTGTGAATCTCCGTAAATTTACCTATCGACTTTGGCAAAACGCACCCGCATAAAATCGTTGGCTTTTTTGAGTTCTTCTTGCCAATCGGTGCCTTCAAGGTACCAAAATTCGGTGACGAACCGACGGACGCCGATGTCCCACGAGGTTTTGATAACTTTGTCAAAATCAACGTGACCCGTGCCGTAGGGAATTTCGCGGTATTTGCCCGGCACGGTTTCTTTCAAATGGACGGCGACGATGTGTCCTTCGCCCGACAGCAAATCTTCCGCTACGTCGTCGCCGTAAATCAAGGCGGCGTTGGTGATGTTCCCCGAATCGGGATATACGCCCAAGTACGGCGAGTTGACTTTGTTGACGTACGCCATGGATTTCTTCACGTTATCCATAAAAGGCGTTTCCATGGTTTCAAAGCCTAATTGCACGCCGGCTTTTGCGGCCATAAGCGTTGCTTTTTTGAGGTTCGTCAAGAAGTCTGCCCGGGTTTTTTCGCTGCCTTCTTCGTAATACACGTCATAACCGGCCAACTGTATCGTACGAATACCGAGATAGGCGGCGAGGTTGACGGCTTTTTGCATGATGTCGAGACTGCGTTTTTGTTTTTCGGGATCGGGGCAACCGAAAGGATATTTGCGATGCCCCGACAGGCAAATCGAGCCGAAGGGTATGCCGACGGCGCGGACGGCGGCGGCAATTTCATCCCAACCGCTCTGCGGCAAATCAAGTCGCGAGAGTTTGGCATCCGTTTCGTCGATGCTCATCTCGACGTAATCAAAGCCGGCATTCTTGGCCGCTTGCAATTTTTCCGCCCAAGTGAGCGTGCCGGGCATGGATTTTTCGTAAAGTCCCAACAAATAATTTGCCATGGTGCGCCTCAATTCTTTTTCTTTTGCCCGTAATAGGCGTTGGGGCCGTGTTTGCGCAGGAAGTGTTTGTCCATCAGCACTTGCGGCATGGGGTCGCGATCTTGCGTGAGCATTTGCGTGTGGAACGCCATAAACGCCACTTCTTCAAGCACCACGGCATTGTGTACGGCGTTGAAAGGATCAGTGCCCCAGGTGAAAGGACCGTGGTTTTTCACCAAAACGGCGGGGACGTAATCGGGATTGATGCCGTACTTTTTGAAGCGTTCGACGGCGACAACGCCCGTGTTGTATTCATAGTTTTCTTTTATTTCTTCGGCGGTCATGTCGCGGGTGCAGGGAATTTCGCCGTAGAAATAATCAGCTTGCGTCGTTCCGTAGGCGCGAACGCCTTGCCCCGCTTGGGCGAAGGTCGTTGCCCACCGCGAATGGGTATGCACCACGCCGCCGATGTTGGGGAATTCCTTGTAGAAAATGCGATGGGTTTCGGTGTCGCTTGAAGGATTGAGGTCGCCTTCGACTTTTTTGCCGTCGAGATCGACAACAACCATATCGGAGGGTTTCATTACGTCGTATTCAACGCCCGACGGTTTGATGACGAACAAGCCTTTCTCACGGTCGATGCCGCTCACGTTACCCCAAGTAAACGTGATGAGATTGTGTTTCGGCAAAAGCATATTTGCCTCGTAGACTTTTTGTTTGAGTTCCTCAAGCATTCGTTTGTTCCTCCTAAAAATTTTTATTTTGGGGCATCTTTGAGGAAATACTGCATAATTCGTCCGCACCCTTGCCGGGTCTTTTTCCGGCATACTGCGTCATTCCTCCTCAGCGTAGCACCACTAC
>CAJORE010000018.1 GCA_905236595.1 uncultured Selenomonadaceae bacterium
AGAAAATGCCGCTGTGCAAGAAACGCATTGAGGCGGTGCGCGAATTTCGACTTGCCAGCAAAAGCGAAGGAACACGAAAACTTGCCGACAAACCGACGCACTTTCATGTGGAGAATATGCCAAAGATAAATTATTTGCTTATTCCTCGCGTTTCTTCCGAAAGACGGCGATATATTCCCATCGGTTTTATGAAGCCTGCGGAATTGTCATCGGACTCGGTTCACATTATCCCCGACGCAACCCTGTATCACTTCGGCATACTCACAAGCAACGTCCACATGGCATGGATGCGCGCCGTTGCCGGACGGCTTAAAAGCGATTATCGCTACTCAAAAAACATCGTCTACAACAATTTCCCGTGGCCAACGCCCACCGACGCGCAACGCGCCGCCATTACGCAGACGGCGCAAGACATTTTGGACGTTCGCGCCAAATTTCCCCATGCCAGTCTTGCCGACCTTTACGACGAAACACTCATGCCGCCCGCCCTCCGAAAAGCGCATCAAGCCAACGACCGGGCGGTTATGGCGGCCTACGGCTTCCCCATAAAGGAAACCACCGAAGCATCTTGCGTGGCCAAGCTTATGCAAATGTACAGAGAATTGGTGAAATAAAAAATATGCTGTCAACGAAAATGTGTTCTTCGGTGACAGCATATTTTTACGACCTACTGCATCATTATGAAATATTATCTGTGTGCTAACGGGCAAACATCATATCGCGCATACTTTGCAAAGAAGACAAATCAATACCTGTGGTCTTACTGACATCATCAAGGGGAGTATTATTCTTTATAAGATTCATAGCGTTAAAAAAGTTACTCCGCTCTTCTTTACGTCCTTTTTCCTCTGCCCGTTGTCTAATCCCTTCACTCAAATTGCACAATTTTGCCACTCCTTTCTCAATGTCGGGTGTTATCCTTACATGATATTCATCTCTTATAATGCGTGTAACCTCTTCCGCCGGAAGTTCGCTGACAAACAACACGGTCAAAAAACGCATGAGTCCCGTCAATTCTTCCGGTTTCTTATTCCCAAGAAAAATCACCACCATGCAAAAGTTATCGTAGTCTTCTTTCCTGGCACCATAATCACCGACGATGTGAGTTTCTTTCATCCTGTACACATTGATAGTGTACTCCTGCTCTTTCTTTGACGGAAACGGACAAAGCCACATCGACACAACTTTTCTTAGCTTACCGTAATCGGATTTGACGAACACGCTCCCGTATTGCGAAACTATCATACGCCCACAATAAAACGAACCGCGCTTTAGAATGGGATAGCCGGGATTGGCATTGTTCTGCGCCTCAACATCGAGCATCAAATACAGTTCTTCGCCGGTATTGTTCGGTATCCCCGCCATAAATGTTACATCAAATGTTGAACGTCCCTCATTGAATGAGTTAAATTCGTTTGAGTTGCCGACAATCTGTGGTGGTTGCTCCAAAATCGGCACATCGTTCTTCGGATTGCCCTCTATATAGCGGTCGGAAATTTCATAAACGCCAACTCCGCGATACTCTTCCAAACAGCCAAGCATTATATTGGCAAGTATGTCTTTGTTGGTGAGTATCTTCTTACATTCGTTGTCGAATCGCATATTGTGTTCGGCCATACCTTTCTGTCGCAAAGTACAAAAAACTTCCCTCGTGTACTCTACCACGCAATAATAATATCATCAAGCGAATTTTATTTAGCCGTCGATTTTTCCTCAAATTTGCCCCGCAACCAAACAGGAAATCGCACGCGTGAAAACTTGCGGCAGAAGAGCGCTGACGCATTTCTTGCTTTTTGTATCGAATTTCTTGCTTTTTGTTAAAAGTTATGCTACAATGCCCACGTTAAATCATGCCATCATTCGCAGGATCCCCGGAAAGGTCGATTATCATGAGCATTTTGAAGAAGATAACGGACTTTGTCATGCCGGTGGATGACGAAGAAGAGGAAGAAGATCTCGACGAAGAAGTCGCGGCTCCCAAAGCCGTTGCCAAACCCGTAGCGGCTGCTCCCGTCAAAGAAGAGGAAGAAGTTGAAGAAGTTCCTCTTCGACGAGTGGCGACGGGATCTGGCACTTATGATTATGTTCCTGCCTACAGCGGGTATTCTTCCGTTACCTCATCCTCCCGGGAGGACAGTTTCCGACCGAGTTACACGCCGCCCGCCAACAACAAGGCGACGCAACGTCCTCAACTTACGGTGCATACCACCAAAAAGGACGAGATTTCGGTGCAGCTGTGCACGCCGACCAAGTATGACCATGCCGCCGCTGTTGCCGATGACTTGGGCAGCGGACGCGCCGTTATCGTAAACTACGAACAAGTCGCCCCCGATTTGCAACGGCGTATGTGCGACTTCACCAACGGCGTTTGCTATGCCATCGACGGTGCGGTTCAACGCATATCAAACAACATCGTCATTTACGTTCCCGAAGGGATTGACGTGGGCGATGCCATGGGTGTTATGTCACGCTAAAAAAACGAGCAGCCTCACGGCTGCTTGTTTTTGTATGAGGAACTGTTACCATGATTGACGAATACAACGACGAAACAATTCTTGAGGACGTGCTTAAGGAATTTGCCGGCCTTGCCGCCATCGCCCGTCCCTCCGGCCATGAAAAAGCCGTCAGCGATTATTTGCGCCAACGGCTTACCGAATTGGGTTTCAGCGTCGTGCAGGACGACGCCAACAACATCATCGCCGACAAGGAAGCCGCACCCCACCGGCAAAACGCCCCGCGCACAATTTTGCAAGCCCACATGGATATGGTGGCGGTAGCCCGTGAAGGCGTCGCCTTCAATCCCTTAACCGACGGGATAAAATTGGTGCAAGACGGCGAATATCTTCGCGCCGACGGCACCAGTTTAGGCGCCGACGACGGCATCGGCGTCGCTGTCGGCATTTATATGCTCAAGAACGCAACCGATTGCGGGCCGTTGCGCCTTATTGTCACCACGGACGAAGAACGGGGCATGACCGGGGCGCAATATATCGACGCGAAATATGTCACCGACGCCGCCTGCCTGATAAATTGCGATTCGGAAAATTTTGACGAACTTGTCGTCGGCAGTGCCGGCGGCGTGGATATAAATTTCACCCGTAAAATAAATTGGTGCCTGCCGCAAAAAAATGCGGCCTACCGCATAAAAGTCCACAACCTAAAAGGCGGTCATTCCGGGGAGCGCATCGGCGACGGACGGGGCAACGCCCTGCATATTTTGGCCGCGACGCTCCTGTCCGTGAACACCATAGCCGGAGCGGAGATTGCCGCCATAAACGGCGGCAAAGCAAAAAACGTCATTCCGGACAGCGCCGAAGCGATAGTTTTGAGCAATGCCAAAGAACAAACCTTGCGGTACATCGCCAAAGTGACGCAGGAAAATTTTGCCAAAATACACGGCGACGCCGACCCCGCCATAACAATCACCGTCACCCCGACGGAAAAACCGGCGGACGTATTCGCCGCCGAGGACGCCGAAAACGTGTTGCGGCTGCTGTATCTGTTGCCGAAGGGCGTGCTGGGAATGAGCCGCGCCGTACCGAACTTAGTCGAATCATCGGCCAATTTGGGCACCGTCAGAACCACCGACAAGGGAGTAAATGTCGAATTTTACCCGCGTTCGTCGGTGGATGCGCGGCTGACCGAATTTGCCAACGCCGCCAAGGAGCTGGCCGCGCTTACCGGCTTTGCCGCCGATTGCCAAGAGCCATCGCCGGCATGGCACGAAAACAAAGACAGCCGTTTGGCCGCAATTATGCGCCAAACCTTCGCCGCGCAAAACAGCCGCGCCCCCAAAGTTACCGTCATTCATGCAGGGCTTGAATGTGGTTATTTTTACCGCAAGAACCCGCAGCTTGACATCGTATCCGTCGGCGTAACCACCGAAGATATTCACAGCCCCGACGAACGTCTGTTGCTCTCAACCGTCGTAAAAGAAGTGCGGCTTATCGCCACCACCATAAAGACCGTTGCCCAACTCTAAATTGCCGTAATAAGCACCGAAAGGAGTTTTTGCGTTGAAAAAGGGAATTATTTTGGCGGGCGGATCCGGCACACGCCTCTATCCGCTGACCAAAGTCGTCAGTAAGCAACTCATGCCCGTTTACGACAAACCGATGATCTATTATCCGCTGAGCACGCTAATGTTGGCGGGGTTGCGGGATATTCTGGTGATTACGACGCCGGAGGACAACGAAAACTTCCGGCGCTTGCTCCTTGACGGCAGTCAATGGGGGCTGAACATATCCTACGCCGTGCAACCGCATCCGGGCGGTCTGGCGCAAGCCTTTTTGGTGGGCGAACAGTTCATCGCCGGCGACGCCTGCGCCTTGGTGCTGGGGGACAACATCTTCTACGGCGCCAATCTGCCCTCCGCTTGCAAAAGAGCGGCCGCCAACGACAAAGGCGCCACCGTTTTCGCCTATTACGTCCGGCACCCGCAACGTTACGGCGTTGTGGAATTCGACAAGGCGGGCAACGCCGTGAGCCTTGAGGAAAAACCGGCGAACCCGCGCTCCAATTATGCCGTGACGGGGCTTTACTTCTACGACAAAGACATTGTTGACATCGCCAAAAGCATCAAACCGTCGGCGCGGGGCGAGCTGGAAATCACCGACGTAAACAAGGTCTACCTCTCGCGCAACTTAATGCACGTCGAAAAAATGCGGCGCGGTTTTGCCTGGCTTGACACCGGCACCCATGATTCGCTGATGAATGCCGCCCTTTTCGTGCAAACCATCCAGCAACGCCAGGGCTTGAAAATTTCCTGCATCGAAGAAATCGCCTATCGCATGGGCTATATTGACGCCGAACAAGTCCTGCGCCTTGCCGAACCGCTGAAGAAAAACGAATACGGATTATATCTTGAGCAGTTGGTGACCGGCGGTATTGACTGATATTTTACGATATTTTTACAAGGGAGCGCAGTAATGAAAATTACCGAAACAAAACTAAAGGACGTTTACGTCGTGGAGCCGCAAGTATTCGGGGACGAACGGGGCTGGTTCATGGAAAGCTGGTCAAAGCGCAAGTTCGCCGACGGCGGCATAAACGTCGAATTTTTGCAGGACAATCAATCATTCTCGGCAACGAAGGGAACATTGCGCGGGCTTCACTATCAACTGAATCCCATGGCGCAAGCCAAAATCGTGCGCTGTACGCGGGGCGAAATTTTTGACGTTGCGGTTGACATTAGGCGCGGATCGCCGCAATACGGCCAATGGGTCGGCGAAGTCCTGTCGGCGAAAAATTTTAAGCAACTCTTTATTCCCCGCGGGTTTGCCCACGGATTCATCACGCTTACGGACGATGTGGAAGTCCAGTACAAAGCCGACAATTATTATGCCCCCGAATGTGACGGCAACATTCGCTGGGACGATCCGCAAATAGGCGTTGACTGGCCTATTGCGCCCGTTATTTTGTCCGACAAGGACAAAGCCGCGCCGCTGTTGAAAGAGCGCGATAACTTGAATTTTATATACGGTGCCTAAGGGAGTTGTGCTTGATTATATCGGAACGGGGGTGTAAAATATTGCGTAAAGAAATAACGATAGACGCAACGGTCGAAAATATGACAGTCGTCAACGACTTTATTGATGAATTGCTGGCTTCTTTTGCTGTGTCGATGAAGAAACGTATGCAACTCGATTTGGTCGTTGAGGAAATATTCGTAAACATCGCCCACTATGCCTACGGCGAGCAAACGGGCAAGGCGTACCTTCAAGGGACGGTGTCCGACGAACCGACGACAATCGAGCTTATCTTCTGCGACGAAGGGATACCGTACAATCCGTTGGAACAAAAAGATCCGAATATTGAAGCTTCCGTAGAGGAGCGGCAAATCGGCGGTTTGGGCATTTTCTTGGTGAAGAAGAACGTGGACAACATCGCCTATGAGTACAAAGACGGAAAAAATATATTGACCATCAAAAAAAATTTATAAGGAAACACTGCATAAATGAGTTCGTGCCATTGCCGAGGGATTTTTTCGGCAGACAAGGAATGACGACGAAGCGTA
>CAJORE010000019.1 GCA_905236595.1 uncultured Selenomonadaceae bacterium
ACAAACATGGAACAGGCGGCGGCAGAATTCGCTTTTGAAAAGGCGGCGTTGTTCAGGGATCGGTTGGCGGCGGTGCAAAAAGTTGCCGAGAAACAAAAAATTACCGCCGACGGCGGCGATCGCGATGCGTTGGCGACCGTCACAAACAGTTTTGGGGCGGCGGCGGTGGTGCTTATTGTCCGAAACGGTAAGATGATCGGTTGCGAACGGTTTATGTTGACGGGCGGCGAGGGAGAGGACGAGGCGGAACTTTTGATGGCGTTTGTCAAGGAATACTATGCCAAGGCGGCGTTTATTCCCAAGGAAATTTTGCTTGCCGCTTCGTTGCCCGAGAACGAAGCGGATGGCGTAACCATGTGGTTAAGTGATATGCGTGGCGGCAAAACGGAAATTATGGTGCCGAAACGCGGCACGAAAAAGGATATTGTCGGCATGGCCGCCGAAAACGCCGCCAAGTTTTTGCGCGACGAAGAGGAACGCGCCCGCAAGAAAGCGGCGGCAACATCCGGAGCCGTGGAAGAACTGAAGAAGTATTTGCGTCTGCCGGTGTTGCCGCGTCGCATGGAGTGTTTTGACATAAGCCACAATCAAGGACAAGAAACCGTGGCCTCCATGGTCGTCTTTGAAGACGGCGCACCGAAGAAATCCGCCTACCGTCGTTATAAAATAAAATCCGCCGAAGGCAAGCCCGACGATTTCAAGTCGATGCGCGAGGTTACCGCACGACGTTACGGCAAATTGACCGATGAAGAAATGCCGGATCTTATCGTCATTGACGGCGGCTTGGGACAATTATCGAGTGCGCTTGAAATAATCCGCGGCGCCGGACACGCTAATGTCCCGGTTGTCGGGCTTGCCAAGCAGTTTGAGCTTGTCTTTGTCGAAGGGACGAGCGAGCCTGTAGAATTGCCGCGCCGTAGTGAAGCGCTGTACTTAATCGAACGGATTCGCGACGAGGCACATCGTTTTGCGATAACGTATCATCGTTTGTTGCGCGGTAAACGTAATTTGGTGAGCATATTGGATAACGTGGACGGTATCGGTGCCAAACGTCGCGGCGCACTTATGAAACAGTTCGGCAGCTTAAACAAAATAAAGATGTCGACCGTCGAAGAGCTTGCCGCCGTGCCGGGCATGACAAAAGTTGCCGCCAAAGCGGTGAAGGATTTTTTTGCCAAGACTGTTGGGCAGTAGACGGGGCTATGGCAAATGCAACAATAGTGAGCCGTTTGCCGCGCCGAGGATACGGCAAGCGTCGATATATAACCGACTGCCGGAGATGCTCCCCAAATTTTGCGGATTTTTCGGCGTAAATTGTGTTATAATGCGGAGGAGAAAACGGCGCCGCCGGGGATGGGAGGCAAATTGTTGGTTATTAAACGGGAAAATTTCACGGCACCGTCAAAAGTACACATTGTCGGCGGTAAATTTAAGGCAACCGCCGCCTTGATCGTGAGCGTTGTCGGCTCCTGCCTCACTTTGCCGTTTGCCGTCGGCGGATTTTGGGCGGGACTGGTTCATCACGGTTTCGTCGCTTCGGCCATCGGCGGATTGGCGGACTGGTTTGCTGTTACCGCGCTGTTTCGGCGGCCTTTGGGCATAAAATACCGAACGGAGATTTTGCGCCGTAACCGTGGCCGCATAACCGAGTCCATTGTCAAATTTGCCGCCGATGACCTTTTGAGCGTCGGCAACATAATGGGCGTGGTAAACGGTCAAAATACGGCGGCGCTTATGGTTGATTATTTAGTCAACCGCGGCGGGCGTGAGCGAGTAAAAGAATTGGTCGCCGAAGTTTTGTTGGGCGTATTGTCCGTAGCGGATACGAAGCGTATCGGCGAAGCATTGGCTCCGTCGGTAAAAAACAGTTTCAACAAGTTGCCGTTGATGGAGATTTTGCATACGGCCTTTTTGTTGCCGACCGAGGAAAAATATCGGCGCCCCCTTTTGAATTCTTTGATTTTGTCGGTCGCTGAAATATGTCGTACCGACGATGTGCAAAAAATAATCAAGGCGCATATAGTCGAACTTAGGCGCGATTATGAGGCCGACAGTATGGGGCGAGCCTTCGTGTTATCGTCGCTGGGGTTGGACGATGAAAAAATATTGGCGGTGCTTAACGAAAAATTAGAGGTCTTTTTTTCAGAGTTAACCGATTGTCAAAGCGAAAGGTTTGCGGCGTTGGAGGACGAGTTTGCAGCGCTTTTTCGGCGCATTGCCGAAAATCATACATTGTTGGCCAACGGGCGCAGTTTCATCATGAAAGAAGTGGCCGATGCCGATGTGGCCGGATATATCGGCAATGAACTAAAGGCTCACTTTGATAATCCCGAATCGTTTTGGCTACAGGATTTGTACCGGTTTATCGACAACGAAATTGATAAATTTGCCGCGAGTGACAAAGAACGTCAAGCCTTTGACCGGGCGGTAAAAAATTTTATCGAGAGTGAGCTTGTCAAGCATCACGATGCTTTGGCGGTTATGATTGAAGAGCGCTTCAACAAATGGAGCGACGACGAATTGACGGCATTTGTCGAAAGCCGCGTCGATGATGATTTGCAGATGATTCGCATTAACGGTGCGGTTGTGGGGGCTATTGTCGGCATGGGGTTGTTCGTTTTTGTATGGATAGCGGAAAGGGTGGCTTTGCGGTGAAAAGTTTATTGTTTTCCGCAGTTGCTACTTTAAGGGATAACAATGCCAACAAAACTTTGGCCGTGGCGGCCGTCATTTTTTTGGCGGCGTTGGCTTTGCATATCGTGTACCCGGCTAACCTTGCCGCCGACGGGTTTCTTTTTGTGGCCGAGGCAGCATTGGTTGGCGGCATGGCGGACTGGTTTGCCGTGACGGCTTTGTTTGAAAAGCCGTTGGGTTTTCCGTACCATACGGCCATTTTGCCCAAGCGTCGCGAAGCGTTTATTGCCGCATCGGTGACAATGGTGCAGAAGGAATTTTTTTCCAAGCGCAATGTCATTGCCCATTTGGAAAAATTACATCTTTTGCCAATGCTTATGGCGTACCTTGCCGAGCCGAAAACCAAGCAACGGTTGCTGACGGAATTGTTTGGCTATGCACAGCGGTTCATAACCGTGGATTTTGCCGCTAAGACCGCCGACGTTTTGGCGGCGGAAATAAGGCGCCATTTGATGCTCATACCGGTGACCGAATCGGTAGGCAAATTGTCGGAATGGTTGAGGCAAAGCGGTGAAGATAAACGCCTCATAAAGCGTTTGGGCGTCGTTCTTGCCGATATTGCCAAGGACAACAAAACGTATAACCTAATCTTGAGCGGCTTGGAAGGATATGCCAAGACGCAGGCGAAAACACCTTTGGAGCAGTTGGCGGTAGGTTTGGCACAGCTTTTTGACTTGGTGAACATTGACGAAGCGGCCGAACTTATCAGGCGGCGTTTGGTGAAGATCGCCGAAGAAATAGCTACGGATTCGCCGCTTAATGATATTTTGACCGCTAAATTGCATGATATACTGATGATGGTCGATACGGGAGAGTTAAAGGGCGCGGCGGACGGTATCAAAAACGAATTGGTTGTGCGTTTGCCCATTGAAAAAATGCTGGAAAATGTTTTTGACGATTTGAGTACGATGCCGCCGACGCTGACGGCCGTCGTTTCTGCCGAATATGATGCGACGCTCGTTATGATAACGAGAGACGAAAAATTGCGTCGTCGCGTTGAGCGTTTTTTGTACGATTTGGCGGCGCGCTCTGCGCTTCATGCACAGGGACTTATCGACGTTGTGGTGAGAAAAGTGTTGGAAAGGTTGACCGATGCGGAGTTAAACCGCTTGGTGCGTGAAAAAATCGAACCCGATTTGCGATGGATACGCATCAACGGCTCCGTGGTTGGGTCGGCTGTGGGGCTTGCTATTTTCTTGGTAATGACGATTGCAAGCATATGATTTATCGGACAACGGTATGTGACCGTATGTTAAGGCATAAGGGGGCTGTCATGGATAACGCCAAGGAGACAAAAAAACGAATTTTTATTGTTGAGGATGAGAAACGCATTGCCCGTTTTTTGCAAATGGAACTTGAACATGAGGGATTTTCGACGTCTATGGAAGACAATGGGCGACGGGCTTTTGAAAAGATTGTTCAGGGCGAATACGATTTGGTCTTGTTAGATGTCATGTTGCCCGATATGGACGGCATGGAGATTTGCCGTCGCGTTCGTGAGCTTAGCGACGTGCCGATTATCATGTTGACGGCGCGGGACGATATTGAAGATAAGGTGCATGGTTTGGACATCGGGGCGGATGATTATATAACCAAGCCTTTTTCAATCGCCGAACTTTTGGCACGCATCCGGGTTGCATTAAGAAAGCGCCAACGTACGGTGTCGGAGGCCGAAGACGACAGCGATAAGTTGACGGTGCGTGAGTTGTCGCTTTTCCCGGCGCGTCATGCGGCGCAACTCAGCGGACAATACATAGATCTTACCAAAAAAGAGTATGCGCTCTTGGAGTATTTGGTGCGCAATAAACGCGCCGTTCTTTCCCGCGATCAAATTTTGCAGGAAGTCTGGGGTTATGATTATATGGGCGATACCAATGTGGTGGATGTTTACATAAGTTATTTGCGTTCCAAAATCGACGAGCCGTCGGGCGAAAAATACATACATACCGTACGCGGCGTCGGTTACGTCATAAAGGAATGATATGACGGCGGCAAGAAATATTAAACGACGGTTGCGGCACCTGTGGATAAAAACGGGCTATCTGCATATCAGTACAAAGATAACGATTATTTATGCCACGGCCTTTTTTGTCATATTGGCGATGACGAGCTTTATAACGGGGTTGGGCGTATACATCTCCCTTTATCGTTCGGCGGGCAAGGCGATGCACTTTTCGATTCGCAACGTTACGGAAAAAATTGCGGTCGAAAGGGAATTCCCACCGCATTTTTCCGCCGATGATCCCGTATTGCCCGGAGTTGTTTTGCGTATAACGGACATTACGGGACAAATTGTTTATGAAAACGACAGCCGTTATCCTTCCATAAGCCGTGTAGAAAGCCGAATAATCGATAACCCGCCCTTTTGGGCGGATTCCAATATGTTTGTGGCGGAAATGGACAGAGCCAGCATATATTATGCGCGGATACCGGTGATAAAAGACGGCGCGGCGTATGAATTGCATTTCTTTCGCACGATTACCGCCGAGAAACAATTTTTTGCCATGTTGCAACGAATATTGTTGGCCACGAATTTGTTGGGCTTTTTGATTGCATTGTTGGCGGGATATTTTTTGTCAAGTCGCATATTGAAGCCGATTCGCGATATGACTGCCGCCGCACGGCGCATTGAAGTCGAGCGCATGGATGAGCGTATTCCGACGCGTCCGGTGCGAGATGAGCTAAACGAGTTGGCCAAGACTTTTAATCATATGCTGAATCGTTTGCAAACGGGGGTTGTTCGGCAGCAACGTTTTGTAAGCGACGCATCTCACGAGCTTAGAACGCCGGTAACCGTCATTTTGGGTTATGCCGATATGTTGTCGCGCTGGGGCAAGGAAGACGAGGAAATTTTAGCCGAAAGCATCGAAGCAATTCGCAATGAAGCGGCGGGTATGCAAAAATTGATCGAAAAATTGCTTTTCTTGGCACGCGCCGACCAAAAACGGCAGACGTTGCGCAAGGAAGTTTTCGAGTTGGCGCAGATAGTTTCCGACGTGATGAAGAAGACAAAATTGGTTTCTGCGGAGCATACGATAGAGGTTATTCGTTTGGACGAAGGGTTGGTGTATGCCGATAAAGACAGCTTCAAACAAATGATGCGCATATTCCTTGAAAACAGCATAAAATACACGCCGGAAGGCGGCAGGATTACGGCTGAGCTTCGTCGGAGCGGCGATCGGATGCATTTGTGGTTGAACGATAATGGCATTGGTATCGCCAAGGAGCATCAGGAAAAAATTTTTGAACGGTTTTATCGGGTGGATACGTCGCGAACAAAAGAGAAGGGCGGCACCGGGTTGGGACTTTCCATTGCTAAGTGGATTGCCGACGAAAACGATATTACCATTCGCGTTGTCAGCGACGTGGGCGAGGGAACCAGCATTGAGCTGATAATTCCCGTCGCTGCGGAAGACGCGCAAAATATTGTTGTTGACAATGCAGAATAGTGAGGTACTGCTCATTACAAAAGAAAAAACAGTTTTTTCAAATTTGGCCTCTTGCATTTTCAGACAAATGACTGTATACTATACCAAGTGCGTTGACTTTGTCGCCGGGTTACCTTGTTGTATGCGGTCGATGGATTGCGTGATTGAGACGACGCGACTAAAGCCAATAGAATTTTTTGATAAGTAAGGGGATTATTCATGGCATTTGAGGACAAGACACTGGTCTGCAAGGAATGCGGCAATGAGTTCATCTTTACTGCGGGCGAACAAGAATTCTATGCCGAAAAAGGATTTGAGAACGAGCCAGCGCGTTGCAAGGATTGTCGCGATAAGCGTAAGCGTAATCGCGACGGTGGCGAGCCGAGGCAAATGTTTACGGTGATTTGCGCCGATTGTGGCAAGGAAACGGAAGTTCCCTTTGAACCGAAGAACGATCGCCCGGTTTATTGTCGCGATTGCTTTGCCAAGCATCGGCCTGAACGGGTGTAAGTTGTGAATTTTAGCTTACGGTGATTTTGAGCGTGTTGAATTTTTTTCTTTTCAACACGCTTTAATTTTGGGTATTTTTTGCGGAAACAGCCGTGGCTGTTTTTGCATTGTAAGCGGCGATTGTCGCAAACTTTTAAGGAGATGTTGTTTAGCATGAAAAAATTTTTTTCGGTTGCGGCGCTCTTGATGGTGACGGTGCTGACGCTTGTCGGTTGCGGCGGTACGGCGGACAACGGCGGTAACAACAAGGTGTTGAAAGTCGGCTCCACCATCGATTTTGCCCCGTTTGAATTCCAAGACGAGACGAACAAAGAGTATCAAGGCTTTGACATGGATCTTATTCGCGCTGTTGCCAAAGAAATGGGCATGACGGCCGAGGTTCAAAATATCGGTTTTGACGGGCTTATTCCCGCTTTGCAGGCGAAGAACATTGATATTGTTATTTCCGGAATGACCATTACCGATGAGCGCAAAGAAAATGTTTTGTTTTCCGAGCCGTATTATGATTCCGGGCTGACCATAGTCGTGCGCGACGGTGAAGAGTCGATAAAAACGTTTAATGATTTGGCTGGCAGGAAGGTAGCGGTGCAAATTGGTACGACCAGCGGCGATGAAGTGCATAAAATCGCCGGCGTCGAAGTAAAGGAATTTAACACCGTGGCCGATTGTTTCATGGAGCTTAAAGCCATGGGGGTTGACGCCGTGGTTAACGATCGCCCGGTAAACGATTACTATATCAGCAAGAGCGGGGCGACCGGCGTTAAAGAATTGTCCGAAAGGTTGACCTCCGAAAGTTATGGCATGGCTATGACGAAAAGCAACACCGAATTGCAGACAAAAGTTAACGACGCCTTGCAAAAATTGAAAGATAACGGCGAATACCAAAAAATTTATGAAAAATGGTTCGGCGGGGTCGAAAAATAACGTTGACAAAATTGTCTGAAAATATTAAAATGTTTGCGTCAAAATTATGACGAGTAAGCGGTATCGCTTGGGAACCGTTCAAAGGGAATTCTTGTTTTGGTGTGGCTGAATTTATTTCGTTGCGCTTTGTCGCCGTCTTTGGGCGCAACGTTGTTGCGCCGGTGTGGCGTTGCATGGCGCGGGGAGATTTATTCTGCAGGGCAGAAAAAGATTGTTTCTTTGCGGTTCTTATTGTCAAAAAATATTAGGGGGTAAACAAGAATGAATAATCGCAGAAAGATCGTCGTTATCGGTGCGAGTAACGTGGGTAGTGCCGTCGCGAATAAGATCGCCGACTTCCAGTTGGCATCGGAAGTAGCTTTGATTGACCTCAACGAGGATAAAGCTTGGGGCGAAGCTAAGGATTCCAGCCATGCCACCAGCTGTGTGTACTCCACTAACATCAAATTTCATTTGGGTGATTACGACGATTGCAAAGACGCGAATATCATCGTTATTACGGCGGGCCCGTCCATTCGTCCCGGTGAAACGCCGGATCGTTTGAAACTCGCCGGTACCAACGCAAAGATTATGAGCAGCGTTTTTGATGAGATTCAGAAACGTACCAAAGAGGCGATGATCATCATGATCACCAATCCTTTGGATGTGGCGACTTACGTCGTATCGAAGAAGTTTGATTACCCCCGCAACCTTATTTTAGGCACCGGTACGATGCTTGAGACCTATCGTTTCCGTCGTATTTTGGCGGATCGTTATCAGGTCGATCCCAAAAATATTAACGGTTATGTTTTGGGCGAACACGGCAACGCTGCTTTTGTCGCTTGGTCAACCACCGGTTGCGCCGGTTTCCCCATTGAGCATTTGGACGAATATTTCCACCGCACGGAGAAACTTGATCGCAAGGCGATTGAGAATGAATTGGTGCAAGTGGCGTATGATGTAATCAACAAGAAGGGCTTCACCAATACCGGTATTGCTATGGCGGCTTGCCGCTTTATCAAAGCCGTTCTTTACGATGAGCATACCATTCTGCCTTGCTCGGCTATTTTGGAAGGCGAGTATGGCATTACCGATGTCGCTCTTTCCATACCGCGCATGATTTGTGCGACGGGAATTATGCGTTCCTTCGAGATTCATCTTAATGATGAGGAATTGGCGGCGATGCATAAGGCTGCCGAAAGCGTTCGCGGTGCATTGGACGGCGCCGGGATTCAGTAAGCTTTTTAACTGTTTGGAATTTTGCCGTATCGTCGGCTGTAAAAACGCCGCCGCTCACAGTAGAAATAAACTGTGGGCGGCGGCGTTCGTTTTATAGTGTTTCCCTAAATTTCTAATCGTCGATAATCGTCTCAAGGGCAATCCTTATCATGTCGGCAAACGAAGTTTGTCGTTCTTCAATGGTGCATGATTCACCGGTCAACAGATGATCGCTGGCGGTGAAAATTGCCAGCGCCTGCGCTTTATATTTCGCCGCGAGTAAATAAAGCGCCGCCGTTTCCATTTCGACGGCCAAAATCCCGTAGCGAATTAGTTTTTTGTTGTCTATTTCTTCATCGTAGAAGCGATCGACGCTTATTATATTGCCGACCTTTACCGGCAGAACAAGCGATTCGGCGTTTTTTACGGCGGAACGTAAAAGTGAGAAATCAGCAATCGGCGCAAAATTTATAGTGCCGCCAAATATGTTGCGGACGATTGACGAGTCCGTGCTGGCCGCTTGCGCTATCACCAAATCGCGTAATTTGATGCTTTCGTGCATTGCGCCGCAGGTACCGACGCGAATCAAACGGCGTACGCCGTATACGCGCAAAAGTTCATCGACATAAATGGAAATCGAAGGGATGCCCATGCCTGTTCCCATGACGGATATGCGTTCGCCCTTGAATAATCCGGTATAACCCAATATGTTGCGTACGGTATTGAAACATACGGCATCGCTGAGAAAATTTTCGGCGATGAATTTTGCCCGCAAAGGATCGCCGGGCAGTAAAATACGTTCGGCAATGTCGCCGGGTTCGGCGGAAATATGCGGTGTGGCCATAATTTTTACCTCGCTTTGATTCTGCTTAGGGAGTCTATGATGCTCTTTTGGGTGTTGTCGTCTGCTTTGGCTGTCTTATGCGGCAGACGGCTCATTATGAAAATGTCGTGAAACAAAATTGTGGTTTCGTTATTGACAAGGTACGGCCAAAAGTTTTGGCGGCTTATGTCGGCAAAGAGCCGTCAAGTTCTTCGAGTGTCTTTTGTTTGCTCTCTATGCCTATGCCGGCGATTATCATCGAAACGGCGACAAATACGACGGCGAACATGGCAAACACGGTATCAATGGCAAATCCGGACGATAACATGGTTCCTACGAGCAACGGCGCCGACATACCGCCGATGCGCCCGAAACCGGCTGCCCAACCGGAACCCAATGCACGGATGGCGGTGGGGTACATCTCGGGAGTGTATGTGTAAATCACGCCCCACGCACCGAGATTGAAAAAACTCATGGCTGCGCCGAATACAAGTAACGACATTGTTGAGGCGGCGTTGCCGAAAAAATAACTCGCCACGCCGGACAGCAACAGAAACAGCGACAGAGTGTATTTGCGCCCTATGATGTCGACGAGCCATGCGGCCGCAAAATATCCGGGCAGTTGGGCAAGGGTCATGATGAGTACATATTCGAAGCTTTTTACAATGGCGAAACCTTGGTCAAAGACGATTGACGGCAACCACATGAAAATGCCGTAATAACTGAATACGATGCCGAACCAAGCTAACCAAAGCATTATGGTTCGGGTGCGTAATTCGGGTGACCACAGCGCCCCAAAACGGGTTTGGGTGCCGCGGGCTTTTTCGTTATCGTTCAAAGCCTCGGCAAAAGGACGGCTACGGACGTTCAGCTTTTGTTCGATGGCGGTGATTATTGCTTTGGCCTCATCGAGGCGGTTGTGCAAAATGAGGTAGCGAACGGATTCGGGCATATGCAACCGAATCACAAACACATAAAGCGCGGGCAAGGTGCCGATAACAAAAGCTGTCTGCCACCCGAATACGGGAATTATTTTGTAGGCAATGCATGCGGCAACAATCCATCCGACGCCCCAAAAGCTTTCGAGCAATACGATAAAACGGCCACGCAATTTTGCCGGAGCATATTCGCTCATTAAGGTGGCGGCAACCGGTAATTCACCGACCAAGCCAAAACCGACCAAAAAGCGGAAGAACAGCAACGATTCGTAGTTCCACGCCAACGCGCACATACCGGTAGCTATGCTGTACAATAAAACAGTAGCACTAAACACATTTTTGCGTCCGAAGCGATCGGCCAAAGTTCCGGCCAGTACTGCGCCCAGCGCCATGCCAATCAGACCAATACTGCCGATTAGCCCCGCCTGATCGGGCGTTAAATGCCATTCTTTTGTCAAAAGCGGCAAT
>CAJORE010000020.1 GCA_905236595.1 uncultured Selenomonadaceae bacterium
AAATTCAACCAAGGCGGCATAGAAGTCGAAGCGACGGTGAACAATGAAAGCGAAGCCGTGGAACTGGTGCGGGCTATTAAGTCCGTCGGCGATGTGAACGATGTATACATAAGGAGCCAACAGGGCGGCAAATTGCGCTTGACGGTGGACACGGAGCAAAAGCCGCACACGTTGGTTGCGGCGTTGCGCGGCAAGACGCGGCTGAAGCTTTTGACCGAAGGGCAAACGGCGAACAGTTTGACGTTGCGTGTGGTGAAATAGCCCCCCGGCGAGGAGGAAAAAATTTTGCGATTCATGAAGAAAACAGCGGCGGCCATAAGCGCGGCGCTGATGATAGTAAGTTCCGTCGCCGCTTCTGCCGCGGCGGCGAGTTTGTACGATTATCCCAATGTTGCCGTGTTGCCCTATGCCAACAAGGCGGCGGTTTCCAAGGAGCTGACGCTGGCGGATGCGTCCTTGGTGTCCGAATTCGTCATTGAAAAACTTTTGGACAGCGGACGGTTCAACGTCGTGGAGCGTGAGATGATAATGCAGATTATGCAGGAGCATAATCTCAATATGAGCGGCATGATAAATCCCGCCGATGTCCCGATGATCGGGCAGTTGTCCGGGGCGAATTATTTCATAGTCGGCAGCGTCACGGGACTTAGCGCCAAAACCGGGGTGCTTGATTACAGCCACAGCGAAATCGGCGGCGTGGGCGGCGATAAGCATACGGTTATCGCCAACGTTACGGCGCGCATTATCGACATAGAGACGGGGCGGATCGTCTTGGCGGCCAACGGCACGGGCAAATCCTCAAGCACCGTCGTGGAATTTTCCCTCAGCAAAACCAAGACCTCCACCACCGAAGAAACCGGTTACGACAGCGCAACCGGCGAAGAATATATTATGGAAGGCGAAAGCGAGAAGAAGGTGACGCATACCGTGCGAATCGGCACCGCCGATTACAGCCAGGTGCAAGTGAGAAACGCCCTTTATAAGGCGGTGGATGATTTGGTCTTTAATCCCACTTATGGGATTATCGCCAAGATGGACGGGAAAAACCTCGGCAAAAACGGTCAGGTGAAGCGGCAAAAAGTTTGAAGGACGGCTCATGACAATCGGTTTTCGGAGGTTGCCAAAAGGTTATATTAAGGAAGGATTCCGGCGATGAAACCAAGCGCAAAGGTAAGCGCCGTTTGGACGGCGTTTTTCCTGTTGGTCGCCTGCGGTACGGTTTGCGCCGAGCAACCGGCGGCGGATGAGTACCGCCAAATGTTTCGGGCGGGCAATTTTTGCATCGAATTCAAGGATAAGTGGGGCGAACGTGTGTTGGCGGGCTTTAAGGGGATGCGGATGGAGCGGACAAGTTATCGGTTCAGCGAAAGCAATGCCGCTTGGCTTAATCCGTTGGGCAAAATTTTTGACGGATCCGGCCCGCAAAATCCCGAAACCCTGTTTAAGGACGGCAAGTATTATCAGTTTGTCGAACGCGATCAGGCCATAATGTGCGACGAAACCGAGCTGTTCGGCGAAAATTTGGATCCGCGCCAAGGTTGGGACACCATCGCGCAAAAATTGGCTCTGCCCGACGAGCTGGCGGTGTTTTATTGGACGGATTCCTTCAGAAAGGCGAATGAAGCCGTAGCCGCGCCGCAATACGTCGAGAGTTTCAAGAAAAAACACGGCGCCAAGGAGTACGATTGCGATCGTTATATGGGCGCCATACGGACGGTTGCCGGCGACCAAGACACGAAGATTGTCTACGATATGCTTTACGACGAGGGCAAACTTGTTTGGGGCGAGAGTTTTATCATGCGCGGCGAAACCATATATCCCGTGAATACGTTAGAGATATATTCCATGCTGGGCAAACAACCGACGGAAGCTTTTAAGCTGGCCAAGAAAACGAAGGTTTATGCGGCGGGAACGGGGGATATGAGCGACCTTTTGGAGAAACCGTTGCAGATCGGCACGATGGGAGAATTGTAAATGAAACGCGGCTTTTGGCACACGGCGGTTGGCCTGCTGACGGTGACGGCGTTTTTGGCGCCGCTCCCTTTTGCCGCCGCCGCGAAGATTGATCCTTACCGCGAGATTTTGCGGCAGGGAGCCTATACCATTCGCTACGATAACCTAACTCCCGCGCCCCGCGTCACCAACCGCGACCGCGCCGACCTTTACGGGAAAAGCGCTTTGTCCGTCGAACGGAGCGACTATCTTTTGCACCGGCAGACGAAGGGAGTAATAACGGCGGCCGACGGCGATAGATATGAGGAAGTCGGCGACGATAAATTTGTCATGTGCCGCCTGTCCAAAGGCGGCGAGGATTTCTTTTTCACCCGCTACAAGAAGGGCGACAAGACGGAGTATTACGGCACGGGCAGAAACAGGGTCGAAGCCAACGAAAAGAACTATTTTGCCGAGTTGGTGGAAGGGAAAAGCTACGGCGATGCGGATATGTCGGCGCTTATCAACGCCATTATGCCCGACGGGGAAAAGAGCGCCAAACTGGGGCGCTATCGGCTGGCCGCCGCCGGAAAGCTGAAGGACGGCGGCGAATATGAGGATTACCGAGCCGTAGTTGACGGGAAGGACAAGGTTATCCGTTATTATTTTAACGGTGATAAGCTGGCGCGAATTGCGTCGGCGTCATATTCGCGGCGCGGCGACGGCAAAATCGACGGGCGAAAGTGCATAATCAACATCAGGGAGTTTTCGGCAACGCCGGACAAAACGCTTCTCAAATTGCCGGAGGGTCTGAAGGACGACACCAAGCGCAAGGCCAAAAACGACGACAAAAACGCCGCCGCGCACAGCGGGAAAAACAATGCGGAGGTGCCGCGCTAAGGGAGGCGAAGGGCTGTTTTGACGACAAAAAAAGCACTTAATAAAGCCATGTTGGCATTGGCCGCCGCCTTGGTTTTGGCGGTGCCGTTGCGTTTTGCCGAGGCGGCGCCGAACGTGAACAATCCCACTTGCGTTTTGATGAAGTTCACCGACGATACCCGTTATGATGCCATTGAATCGGCGGCCATTTTGTCCGATCTCGTAATGGAAAAAATGGTGACTTCCAAGCGGTTCAATTTGAAGGAAACCCGCCCCCTTGATGAGGATATGGAGGCGCGGCTCTATGACGAAAAAGCCGACGAGCTTAAAATCTTTAACGAAGCGTTGAAAAATAACGATTTCAATGCGTTGTTTGAAGGCGGCGGCTTTGCGGACAATAAAGCGCAGACCATATCTTCCGCCGCCGTCGGCCAGTTCGTTACGCCGGAGATAACGGCGAAAATCGGCGCGGAACACGGAGCCGATTATTTGGTGCAAGGGACGATAATCAACCTTGGCACGGGCAGATGGTGGAACGAGGAGGACTTTTCGCTGACTTCGGCGGCGCTTAACGTGGCTTCGCAGTTGGCGGCGTCTTATGCGGCCAATGCATTGGGCGGATTGCTGGGACCTTTGGGACAGGCCGGTTTTGATTTGCAAAAGAGCGGCATCGGCGTTCAATGCGACATTCGCATAATAAGAGCCGCTACCGGCGAAGTCATTTGGGTCAAACGTGTTACGGAGAAGGCGGAGCATACGGCGGTGGGAATGTTTGGCGTAACCATCGGTCAGGCGAATTTGAGTGCGAACCTTTATTCCAAAGCCATGGAAAAGGCGGCTACGAAAATAGTCAACTCGTTGCTGGCCGATATGGAAACGAATAAGCTGTTTGCCCGTTGAACCGGCAAAATTTCCGGTGGCAACGGGTTTGTACGGGAGTCGGCGCTATGAAGAGGATGCTGTTTGTCGCCGTTCTTACGGCTTTGCTTATTGTGCCGTGCCTTGCGACGGCGGCGCTTTTGCCGGAGCACAGCCGCATTGCGGTCATGGATTTGGGCGGCCGCAAGGGGTTTACCACCAACGATGTCAATGCCCGGAACTTGGAGAAAGCCGCGACGGATTATGTCATAGAAGCGTTGACGGACAGCGGGCGTTTTGACGTTATCGACAAAGTGCTGGTCGAGGATTTTTTGGCCGCCGAGCGGATTTCCACCGTCGGCATTATTGATCCCGAGCGGGCGCAACGAATCGGCAACGCGTTGGGGGTGCGCTACATTGTTTACGGAAATGTGGACGGCGTGGGCGCCGACACGGGCGGCGTAAACGTTGTGGGCAGCGGGGTGGAGGTGCATAACGCACGCGCCGTGCTGATTATACGCGTTATGGACGTGGCTTCCGGCGATATAATAACCATGGCGAAAGGCACGGGAAAGTCAAAATCCTCGAAGGTGAGCGGCGGGACGGAGGCGTTAGGCTTTGTCACCGTGGGGACGAAGAAAATTTCGCAAGCGGCGGTGCATAATGCCATAAAAAAAGCCGCCTATGATGCGGCGGATAAAATAGTCGGCGATCTCTACGGAACGGCCAAAGGGTGAACGGAAAGACATTAAGGAAATACTGCATAATTCGTCCGCACCCTTGCCGGGTCTTTTTCCGGCATACTGCGTCATTCCTCCTCAGCGTAGCACCACT
>CAJORE010000021.1 GCA_905236595.1 uncultured Selenomonadaceae bacterium
CTTCGTCAAATTTTGCGCCGCACCGACAATGGGATCCGCCGACGCCGTAATATCGGCGCTCATTTGTTTTATCTCCGCCGTCATGTGCTTTATCGCCGACGAGGCCGATTCAAGTTCCATAAGCGTGTTTTGCGCCGCCAAATCCTCGGCGGCGCGGTTTTCTTCGATGGTCACCGTCGCCGCATACAGCACCTCGCTGAGTTTTGCCGTCGAAGTCTGCACCGCCGCCACCGCCGCTTCGGAAAAAGCCGCGCTGGCCGTATTGAGCGCCGCCACCGCCGCCGTATTGAGCGCCCCCGTCATATCCTCGGTCATATTGTTTACGGCATCATGGCAGGATGAATTTATCGCCGCCGCAAAATCCTCCGTCAGAATTTTTTGCGCCGACACACACGCTTCATTGAGCGCCGTGTTCAAAGTAGCGGTCAAATTTTGCATTATCGCCGTCAGCGTTTCCGTTTCCGCCACTTGCCGATCCCGCGAATCCACCAAATAATCTACGCCCGTTTGGACGGTTTTGCCAAAGTTGTCAAACATCTTTTGCATATTCACTTGGGCATCGTCCAAAATTTGATTTTGCAAACCGATAACGGCGGCGTTGTTCTCCTTTAAGCGCTTGTCAAAACCAAGCGCCGCGACATTCAGCATTTTTTGCACCGAAGCAGCCGTTTCCTGCCGCCGTTGCAGTTCCGTTTCGGCGTGCTTGGTTAAAATATCGCCAATGGAAAGGGCATTGCCCAATAATTTAGCGCTCACTTCCTTGGCGGTTCGTTCCGTCGCCGCCACTTCCTCGGCCAAAACTTTTTGCATACTTTGCATAAAGCTCATCATGCTCTCGCCCAACTCGCGCTCGGTGATGATGTCCGTCGGTGCGCTCCGTTGCGTCCGGCTGTCCTCTATCAAAGCATAAAGAGCCGCTTCGCGTTCGTTTAATTCGTCCAAGCGCCGCGCCAATTTGCCCCAGCCAAGTTCTTCTTGCGCTTCAAGCCGTTCGCTGACCGTTTCGGCAATACCCGCCACGATTTCTTCCGCCGACAAAGCATCTCCGGCGGCCAAAGCGGCATTTATCCGCGCAAAATTCGCCTCGCCCGCCTCCGCTTCTGCGCTTACGCGCTGCCGACCGAACAGGCGTTCGATGATGTCGGCGAATTCATTGACGTCTTTGGCGAGGGTCTTTTGCCGCTCCCCGTAAACATAAGCGTACACCAATGCGCTGATTATGCCCAATGACACCGTTGCCAACGCGATCTGCATATCAACGGTGAAATCCATGATGTTCGTCCGCAAAACATCCGTTTCCTCGCCGACAAGCGAATTTATTTCCACCAGGCGCACCAGCAGAACCGCAAAGGCAATCTGTGTGCAGGCGATAATAAACGCCAGCCCGAAATTGCGCCAAAGACCCATGCGAAAATTTTGGGTAAACCGCGCCAAGGAAAAATATTGCCCGGCGCTTATCCGATTCGTTCCGGGGTTATCACCGACGGCAAAAAGCCCCGTATCCCGAGCAAAATCCTGCCACAACGGATACAAAACGGTTAAATTTTCCATACGCCGCTCAATGTGTTTTTCCTGACCCGCGATGGTGCCGCCGGGCAAAGCCGCCAAAAATGCGGTCGCCTCCCACACTTCGGCGCTTATCTCCTCAATCTTCTTAAAAAAAGCCGTCCGGCAAAAAAATGCCAGCGCCGCAACAACCAAAGCGGCGATACAAAAACCAACCGTCACGCTCAAAGTCTCCTTTAGGGAAATACTGCAAAATTTACGGGCATTATACACCAAAGCGACTTATTCCCGCAACCAAACAAAACCGACGTCTCAAACCGCCCTCTTATTGCACAAACAAGCATAGCATGATATAGTAAACGACAAATTATTTAGGCTTGGTTTGCCGTAAAGCAAGCGAAAAATTTTTCATAGGAAATACTGCATAAATGAGTTCGTGCCATTGCCGAGGGATTTTTTCGGCAGACAAGGAATGACGACGAAGCGTAGTGGTGCTA
>CAJORE010000022.1 GCA_905236595.1 uncultured Selenomonadaceae bacterium
GCATGGACAGGAGCAGTTACGAAGAATACGGTGAAGAATTTGTCGATCGCAAAGAAGAGCGACGCGGTAACAAAAAAAATCTGCGCAATTCGTCTTTGCACAGCCGTAATTCAAAGACGGAGCGCGAACGCCAAAGCGAACAGGATAATCACGGCGGGAGTAAGCACCGTCGCAATAAAGCGCGGTTAAACGCAAAAAGCGGCGGAAAAAATTTGCCCAAGACCGGTGCAATCGGGAAGCCGCGCCGCAAAACAGGGCGTTACAATCATAGTGACGGCGATTTTGATGAGTGAGGAACAAATTTTGGCGACGACGGGTACTTTGTATTTGTGCGCGACGCCGATTGGCAATTTGGAAGACATTACATATCGGGCGGTGCGCGTTATGCGTGAGGCCGATTTAATTGCCGCCGAAGACACCCGACACACGCGGAAATTGTTGGCGCATTACGATATTCATACGCCTCTTGTGAGTTATCATGAACACAACAAGGTTGAGCAGGGCGAATACATAATCGGCGAATTGGCGGGCGGAAAAACCGTTGTACTGGTAAGCGATGCCGGTATGCCCGTTGTGGCCGACCCCGGCGCCGATTTGGTGCGGCTTTCCATAGCGGCGGGATTGCGGGTAAGTCCGTTGCCGGGCGCCAATGCTGCTATGGCGGCGTTGGTTTGCGCGGGGATTGGCGCCGCCGATAATTTTCGCTTCGTCGGTTTTTTGCCGAAAACAGCCGCCAAACGTAAAGAGGCGCTGGAAAAATTGACGGTTGAGGAGGCAACGCTTATTTTTTATGAAGCACCGCATCGTTTGACAGCGATGTTGGCGGAAGTTTATGCGGCGTTCGGTGATCGCGATGCTGTTGTTGCCCGTGAATTAACCAAGAAGTTTGAGGAATTCCGGCGGGATAAATTGCGGAACTTGTGCCGTTTTTATGAGGAGAACGAACCGCGGGGCGAATTTGTATTGATAGTTGCCGGTTGCGGGGACGAAAAGGCGCCAAAGGCGGAGCGCATTGTCGTGCCGCAAGATCTCGTCGCGTGTTATGAAAGTTTTTTGCGCGACGGATTTTCGCATAAGGAAGCCTTGCGGGAGACAGCAAAGAAAATGAACGTCGGCCGCCGTGAAGTATATAATGCCGTAAAGAAGCCATAATATTCCCCAACGTCACAGAAGGAGAAAGTTGTTATGAATAATGTCAGTGCCGAACGGGTTTTGCTTGATTTGCCCGAAGGAGTTCTCTGTATCGAGGGTGGTACGATTACGTTTGCCAATGCCGCCGTGCGTTCGATTTTGGGAAAAGAACCGGCGGAAGTTATCGGTCAGCCTTTTGTGCAAGCTTTTTGTGAGTATGAAGAAAACGACGATTTCAACAAAGTTATCCTTGATGCTGTCTACGACGAAAATGTCAGCCACGAGAAAGCTGTGCTCTTCTTTGATGGCATTAAGATGCACAGTTTGCATATAAAAATTTCGTTTATAAAGGACGCAGGGCAAACGCAATCGGTGGTGGTTGTTTTTGACGACATCAGCGATATTTTGAATTTGCGGGATGGACTTATGTCCATTGAGGAAGTGCAAGCCTTGAACGCGCAACTTGAAGCGCGCGATCAAATGTTGGGGCTTTCGCGGGCGCAATATAAAACCGAGATGGAAACCGACTTGGTGACGGGACTTTATAATCGCGATGCCGCCGAATGTATAATTTTTGCCAACTTGGAGCAAATGCTTCCCGACGAATTGACGGCACTTTATTTTTTGGACATTGATAATTTCAAAGAAATAAACGATGCCTACGGCGGTGATTTCGGCGATATGGTGCTGAAGGATTTTGCCGTGCGTTTGAAGAAACTGTTTCGCTCCGGTGACTGCGTGGGGCGTTTTGCCAATGATGAGTTCATGGTGCTTATGACGAGTTTCACCGATCGCAACATCATTGCCAAAAAGGCGGCGCAAATGGTGGAATTGGCGAAGAAGGTCAGCATCGAAAATACCAACATTGCCATTACCGTCAGCGTTGGCGCGGCGGTGGCACCGACCGACGGAGATACTTATGAATTGTTGAGCCAAAAAGCGATAGCGGCGTTGAACAAAGCAAAAGCCAAGGGCGGCGACGGCTTTTTCATCAACGAAAGTTGAGTATGGCTTTGGAGGCAAAAAAAATTGTGGTGCGTCACGACAGCGATGCACCACAATTTTTTTGTTACTCTGTTAACTTGGTTTATGACACACACTCAACAAACTCATGTGAGCAAATTCATTACGTTGCCGACGTTTTGATTCGCTTGGGCGAGCATCGTCTGCGCCGCTTGTTGCAAAACGTTTACCCGCGCATAATCCATCATTGCCTTGGCCATATCGGCATCGCGGATAACGCTCTCCGAAGCCTGCGTATTCTCCGAGGCCGTAACAAGATTCTCTTCGGTGTATTGGAGACGATTTATTACCGCACCCAAGGTTGTCGATTGATCAAGCGCATAATCTATGGCGCCATCTATCGCCGATAACGCCGAATTGGCATTGTCGCGGGTGGACACGGATATTCCCGTAAGCCCCATCGTGTCCGTATGCATATCTTCCAAGTGTAACCGCAAGTATTGCCCCGCTTTATCGCCGCTTTGTATCGCCAGCGCATGATAAGGAGCGCGCCCCGTAACCGTCGTGGTTGATGTGGTCATGGATTCGTACATACTGTAGACATTCGTTGCCGTGCTGTTGTAAATGTTCCGGGTTACGTCTTCGTTTCGGCTCAAGTGCGTGTAATTGTAAGTCTCTTTGGTGGTTTGCGTATAAGTGTCGGTGGTAATAAGATAACCGACAACGTCAATTTTTTGGGTGGAAAGATCCTCGCTGGTGTCTATTGACCCGCGATAAATCGTTGAATTCTCATTGGTAATTGTCCCGTCGGAATTTCTGCCGCCGCCGTTTGATAAATTGAGCGTCGCTCCGTTATATTTGTACAC
>CAJORE010000023.1 GCA_905236595.1 uncultured Selenomonadaceae bacterium
AAAAGATAGTTTTTAGAGGTTCCCCATAATCGGGAGGTTCGCCATGAAGCTGAGGAAAGCAGTCATACCCGCCGCCGGACTGGGCACACGGTTTTTGCCGGCGACAAAAGCGCAGCCCAAGGAAATGTTGCCGATCGTTGATAAGCCGACCATTCAATATATTATCGAGGAAGCCGCCGCCGCCGGTATGGAGGATATAATCATCGTCACCGGGCGGAACAAGCGCTCCATTGAAGATCATTTTGACCGCTCCATTGAACTTGAAATGGAGCTTGAGAAAAACGACAAAGCCGAGATGTTAGAGATAGTGCGAGCGATTCCCGAGATTGCCAATATACATTTTATCCGGCAGAAACAACCGTTGGGGCTGGGTCATGCGGTGTTGACGGCCAGTCATTTTATCGGCAACGAACCCTTTGCCGTGTTGTTGGGGGATGATGTCGTCGTCGCGAAAAAGCCGGCCTTGCAACAAATGGTGGAAGTTTTCAACGAGTACAAAACGTCGATTTTGGGTGTGCAACGGGTGAGCGAGGACGTTGTGCATAAGTACGGCATTGTTGACGGACGACAAATTGATGACATGGTTTATAAAGTCCGCAACTTGGTGGAAAAGCCCAAGCGGGAGGAAGCGCCGAGTACCATTGCCATCTTGGGTCGCTATGTTTTGACGCCCTCGATATTCGCTTATTTGGAGGATCAAGAAAAAGGCGCGGGGGGCGAGATTCAGTTGACGGACGCATTGAAGCGCCTGGCCAAGGACGAAGCCATGTATGCGTATATCTTCAGCGGTCACCGTTATGATGTGGGATCGAAAATGGGCTTTTTGCAGGCCAATATCGAATTTGCCCTGCGTAACCCCGAAGTGTCAAACGAACTGAGCGATTACTTAAATGCTTTGCATGATAACAAAGAGGCCATGCTTGCTTACGATTGAGCGGTTAGTATGGTGTTCGTGGCAGCAGAACGCAACAAAGCCGCCCGCCGAAAAATCGGCGGGCGGCTTTGTTGTCGGGAATTGTCATAAATGTTTTTTTGCGCCGTTCGTTGCGTCAAAGTTGCGGCAACGGACGGATCAGAATATCAATTTTTGCCGTCGCAAATTTATGTTCAGCAACAGCGCCACCGCCATAATATTCGTCGTCAATGAGCTGACGCCGTAACTCATGAGCGGAAGCGGGATGCCCGTAACCGGCATTATGCCCATGGTCATGCCGACGTTCACCAAAACGTGAAAGGCCAGCATACCCGTTATGCCTACCGCCAACAAGCGGCCGAACATATCGTTGGCGCCCTTGGCGATCTCGACGCCGCGCCACAGTACGATGAAGTACAAAATGAGCAACGCCGCCGCACCGATGAAGCCAAGTTCTTCGCCAACCACCGCAAAAATAAAATCCGTGTGGTTCTCCGGCAAAAAGTTCAACTGGCTTTGGGTTCCTTCAAACAACCCTTTGCCGAACAGCATACCGGAGCCGATGGCAATTTTTGATTGGATGATGTGATAACCGGCTCCCAAGGGGTCAACATTCGGGTCGATAAAGACCATGATGCGCGTCTTTTGATAATCCTTCATGAAATGCCACAGCAGGGGAAAGGACGCCACCCCCGCCGCGAACAAGCCAAAGAGCATTTTTAGGTTGATGCCCGCGACAAAAACCATGCTGATGAATATCGCCATAAACACCAGACTCGTTCCCAAGTCCGGTTGTTTCAGCACCAACAGGAAGGGGATGCCGACGTAAATCGCCACCGGCAACAAATCACGCAAATTGTTAAGCTGACCGATTCGCTCCTCCAAAACCGATGCCAAACAAATTATCATGATAATCTTGGAAAATTCCGAAGGCTGCAGGTTGATGGGGCCGATGGAGATCCACCGTTGCGCCCCCAACGCCGAATGACCCACGAGCATGACCGCCAAGAGCATTATGAGATTGAAAATGTAGAGCTTTTTCCCGTAGCTTTGCAACATTTTGTAGTCAAAGTTCATGAAGAAAAAGGCGGCGGCAACGTTTATCAACGCAAAAACGCCTTGCCGTTCCACGAACCAATAGCGCTCCTCGCCCGGCGTGTTGACATGGGTCGCGCTGCCGATTATGACGAGGCTCATAATGACGATTAGTGATGCCGCCGTGATAAGCGTAAAATCAATGCGCCGCAAAAAGCGCTTGTTAACCGTCATAATCGTTACCGCAAATGCTTGACGCGGGAAACGGGGATGTTGGCGACGAGCGCCACGGAATTTTCATCGTTGGCCAAGGATATTTCCATATCCTGACGGTTTATTTCCATGTAATTGGAAATGACGCGGATAATATCCTCGCGCAAATGCTCCATAACCTCCGGGGCGATTTTGGCGCGGTCGTGGATTAAGACCACCTGCAACCGTTCGCGGGCGACTTGGCGGGACGTTTTTTCCGATTTGCCAAATATTTTCATAAGCGCCTCAAGCATGAGGTCTTCTCCTCCTTTCCGCTTATAAGCCGAAGGCCTTCTTCAAGCGGGTGAAGAAGGAGTCTTTCGGGAATTCCATAAACGGGACTTTTTCGCCGAACAAACGCCGCACGATGTTGCGGTACGCTTGCCCCGCCATGGATTTTTCCATGGCGATGACGGGTTTGCCGTCGTTGGTGGCTTTTATGACAAGTTCGTCGTCCGGCACTTGGCCGATGCAATCAATGGACAGAAGATCGTTGATGTCGTCCATGTCGAGCATATCGCCTTTTTCCACCATCTGCGGCCTAATACGGTTCACGACTAATTTGATGTTTTCCTTGTCGGCGCGCCCGAGTTCGCCGATTATTTTGTCGGCGTCGCGTACGGCGGATATTTCCGGCATGGTAACGACGATGCAGGAATCCGCCGCCGCAATGGCCGTCATGAACCCTTGCTCAATTCCGGCCGGACAGTCGATGAGAATGTAATCGAAATCGGGACGCATTTCGTCGCAAAGCTTGATGAGTTGCTCCGGCGTCACCGCCGACTTGTCCTTTACTTGGGAGGTGGGGAGCAAAAACAGCGTTTCGTATTTCTTATGCTTGACGAGGGCTTTTTTGTAGGGTTGCCGACCTTGGGTAACGTCGATGAGGTCGTACATTATGCGGTTTTCAAGCCCCAACAATAAGTCTAAGTTCCTAAGCCCGGTATCGACGTCGATAAGCGCCACGCGCTTGCCCTTTTGCGCAATGCCCACACCCAAATTCGCCGTGGTTGTCGTTTTGCCAACGCCGCCTTTGCCGGAGGTTATGACTATTACTTCACTCATATTTGCATTTTCCTTTTGTTTCAGCGGGTAATCGCTTCGATGACAATGCGCCCGTCCTTTATTGAGGCGCGTTCCGCCTTGTCCGGCGGAAAATCGCCGGGCAAGGGATCGTCCGGCGCCCGGGCTATAAGGTTGGCGATGCGAATTTGCATGGGAATCAGGCGATCGGCAACGATAAAGGCGGAAGAATTGCCGTTGGCACCGGCATGGACGACGCCGCGACAAGTTCCGCGCACGTCGATGCTGCCGCCGGCGATTATTTGGGCGCCGGGGTTCACGTTGCCGACGATTAAAACGGAGCTGTCGGTGCGTATTTCCTGGCCGCCCCGCAGGGTGCGGTTCACGACCACCATTTCCTTAACCGTCGTCTCGCGTTTTTCCGCGATGACTTTTTCTTCTTTGGTGCGTTGTTGCTCCCGGATTTTCAGCTCTTGAAGCGGATCCAAAGCGCGGAACACAACGCCGTATTGCCAAAACAACCGTCGCAGGCGTTCGCGGTCACCTTTGCGCAAAGCGT
>CAJORE010000024.1 GCA_905236595.1 uncultured Selenomonadaceae bacterium
CAATCGCGCACACCAAGCCGATGACGCCCAAAGCGACCAAGTTAAAGTCGGTGAACGCCGCCACGACGAAACCGAGGAAGAAGAAAGGCATAAGATAGCTTGCGCCCATCATGTTGATAACCATCGCATAACCGACGACGACGATGAAGCCGCCGGCAACTTGCAAACCGCCGGTGATGACGGGGGGAATGGCATCAAGAAGTTCCTGCACGGCGCCCGTGCCGATAGAAATAGCCACAAGCGTGGAAGGAACAGCGACGCGGAGCGCCTGAATACCCAACGCGCCCAAATGGCAGATGTCAATGCCGCGGAGGTTGCCTTCCTCGGCATAGCCGTCCGCTTTATGCTGGAACACGACCGTCAAAGTACGGCAGAGAATGGTGAGCACCTGGCCTGCCGCCGCCAACGGCATGGCCACCGCGATACCGGTCGCCACCGGCTGGCCGCCGGCAATGACGAGAATCGTCGAAATGACGGAAGCCAAAGCCGCATCCGGCGCCATCGCCGCGCCGATATTCATCCAGCCCAACGCCATCATTTCCAAAGTACCGCCGATAATGATACCCGTGGTCATGTCGCCCAAAATAAGTCCGGTGAGAGTACACGCAATGAGGGGACGGTGCATTTGAAATTCGTCAAGAACCGACCCCATGCCGGCGATGGCCGACACGATGAAAATAAGAATGATTTGTAAACCGTTAAGTTCCATTTCTTTTACCTCCCATAAAAATTTAACGGTATATTATGAACGGCAGCCAAGCGATCAAAAACCGCCCGACCGCCGCGTATAACAAAAGCAAAATTGACCGTCACATGCCCTTGTCTTTGAAAACGTCCATGAGCATGACTTTCTTATCGGTATCGACTTTACGGATCTCAAGCTCGATGCCTTTTTCGTTGAGTTTCTTAAAGGAGTCGATGTCCTTGGCATCAACCGACACCGCATCGGTAATCTGCGTCTTGCCGTTCGTGAAGCTCATGCCGCCGATATTGACGCTCTTGATATCCACGCCGTTTTCGACCAATTTCAAAACGCTGGTCGGATTTGTGAAGAGGAGCAGGCACTTATCGTCTGCGTACTTCGGATTTTCATAGACCTTGATCGCCTTATCGGTATCGACGACGTGCGCCGAAATTCCCGGAGGCGCGGCCTGTTTCAAAAGCGTGGAACGGACTTTGTCCTGCGCCACCTCATCATCGCAAACGATAATGCGTTGACAGCCGGTAACTTTAGACCAAACCGTCGCCACTTGCCCGTGAATCAGACGGTTATCGATCCTTGCCAATACAATCTTCACGAAAAAACCCCCTTAAACAAAATGTGCCGCTACACCGATTACATACAAACCGACGGCGACACCCCCCTACTTCCGAATGGATTTTATTGCATTGTCGCCGGTTTGTCAATAGCTTCGGCCAAAATTGTCTTGTCAAGCACCGGCGCAACATTTATAATAACGCCGTCGAAATTTTTTTACGGAGAATTTATCATGGAAAATAAACAAACGACAACGCCAAAAATAATCGTTGATAACAAGGGACGCGGCCTTGACGAGTCTTTGGACGCCACCGAAAACTTTGCCAAAGCGACGGGGCTTTCCGCCAAAGACGCCCTGCGTCTGCGGCTTCTTGCCGAAGAAACCCTCGCCATGGTGCGAGCCATCGTTTGCGGATTCACCGCCGAATTTTGGCTTGAAAAGGACGGCTTAGGCGTCATTACCATCCACCTGCTTGCCACCGCCGAAATGAATTACACCAAAAAGCAAGCGCTTATCGACGCGGCGACGAACAAAAAGAACTTCACCGTCGGCATCATGGGCAAAATTCGTGAGCTTGTGGAGAACGCCATCTACAGCGTGGAGGAAGTCGAAAATTTGCGCACCGAATACGGCGGCGTTCCCGTCATGTACGGCGCCATGGGTCTGGTCGGCACGGGAACGGCGGTGCATCGGGATCACTATATGTGGTCGCTGAACAAATACCGGCACACGGTGGACGAAGCGGCGGACGACGAAGCCGTAAAGGAGCTTGAAAAATCAATCGTGGCCAAGCTTGCCGACGATGTGCGCGTATCGGTATTCGGCGGGAACGCCGAAATTATCGTGGAAAAGCGCTATTCGCCAAACAAATGACTGCCCGCTCTTCTGTTTTTGCCAAACGAAAACGCCCCCGCTCGTCAGCGGGGGCGTTTTCTATGCCGCTTGCGCGCTATGCGGCATCAGAGGATCCGTAACACTTCGCTCGGCTAAACAAGCCAAACTCCGTGAAGAAAATCTTACTGCAAGAGCGAGAGGACAGCCGAGCTGCTCTGGTTCGCCTGCGCCAACATGGACTGAGCCGCCTGCAAGAGAACGTTGTTCTTCGTGTAGTTGCTCATTTCTTTTGCCATATCGGCGTCGCGGATGGTGGACTCGGAAGCCTGGACATTCTCGCTGGCCGTGGTCAAGTTGCTGCTGGTGTATTCCAAACGG
>CAJORE010000025.1 GCA_905236595.1 uncultured Selenomonadaceae bacterium
AGTTGGCGAGCAACCGCAAAATATTCGCGCAGGACTTTCTTTTTTGTGGCGCACGTCGATAAAAGATGCTGGCCTTCCGCCGTTTTTGCCATAAGCAATGCGCCCGACGTGTTGCGATCAATCCTGTGTACCGGATGAAAGCCGCCTTCACCGTTTGTCCGCCGATAATAACCCAGCACAGCGTTGGCAACAGTCCCAGTTTGTTCTTGTCGCACGGGATGAACAAGCATCGCGGGCGGCTTATTGACAATCAAAAAGTATTCGTCCTCGAACAAAACATCAAGGGGTAAATCCTCGGCGATAAAACTGTGATTCGGCGTCGGCAAATCCCACGAAACTACATCACCCGGCTTCAACATGGTTTGTGCGGCAACAGCCGATGCACCGTTCACACAAAAAGTCCCGGAATGTTTTACGGACTTAAACCGACTCGTCGATAAACCAAGTGACTTCAAAAAATTCTTGGTTGATATGCGTTCCGTTGCCAAAACAGCCGGGACACGATAAATATAGTGCATAAACCTCCACCATCACAATAAAAAATCCGTAAAAAACCATGAACACCATACTCTTAAAGAATTATATCACCCTTTGCCCATTTTCGACAACGTCGGCAAAATTTGCCGTAAGGCTCAAGGGCGGCTTGACTTTTGCGGGGGCAAAGTCGTAAAATCAAGCGTGTTATTTTAACTTAGGAGGTTCCAACAAGATGCGATTAACCAAGAAAAATCTTCTCTTGAGCGTAACTACGGCGCTCGTCTTGAGCGCGTGTCTTTTTACCGGTTGCTCGGCGGTATCGTCGGACGGCAATGACAATTCGATGAAGTCGGTGCTTGCGGCGGATGTGACAAGCAAAAACACCGACCTTGCCAACCTTTCCGAAGCGCGAAACACTCCGACGGTTCGCGTCGCCAAGGCGGTCGGTCCCTGCGTCGTCGGCATCACCAACAAAGCCGTTGCGCGGGATTGGTTCAATAACCCGGTACAAACGGAAGGCGTCGGCTCGGGCGTCATCTTCAAAAGCGACGGTTATATTGTCACCAATAACCATGTTATCGAAAACGCCAAGGAACTGGTTGTTTCGCTGTCGGACGGTCGCACTTTCAGCGGCAAGATAATCGGTGCGGACTCGCTCACCGATATTGCCGTCATCAAGATTGACGCCGACAATGTACCGGCGGCCACTTTCGGTGACAGCGACAGCGTGGTTGTCGGCGAACCGGCCATCGCCATCGGCAATCCGTTGGGGTTGGAATTTCAAGGCAGCGTTACGGTCGGCGTCATAAGCGCCCTTAACCGCACCCTTGAAATTAGCGACCGACGCATTAAACTTTTGCAAACCGACGCCGCCATAAACCCCGGCAATTCCGGCGGGGCGCTCGTCAACGCCGACGGCATGGTAATCGGTATCAATAGTGCTAAAATCGGTGCCAGCGGTGTTGAGGGCATGGGCTTTTCCATCCCAATAAACACCGTACAAAACGTCATAAACGAGCTTATGGACAAAGGGTACGTTGCCCGTCCGTTCTTGGGCGTTACTGCCTTCGACAAGCAAACGGCGTTGCGTTACGGTTACCAACTCAACATCGACAAAGGTGTTTATATCTTCCGCGTGAGCCTTGATGCGGCAGCCGGCAAAGCCGGCCTTGAGCGCGGTGACATAATTCTAAGCTTGGACGGCAAGGAAACAAACAGCGTCAGCGAACTTAGAAATATCATCGCCGACCATAAAGTAGGCGATACGATTAAGATTCGGTACATCCGCGACAAGAAGGAACAAACCGTCGATGTAGTCTTGGAAGAAATGCCTCGCGACAACTGACATCAAGCGCAAGCAATTCTCCAAGCGTTCTTCGCAACGAAATTTATGTGGTCATACGCTTTTTTGAACTTTTGAAAGCGTATGACCACTAATTTGGCAAAAAAAAAATTTGCGTCGGCAGGTTTTTGCTGATTTTCATTGAATAATGCGCTTAGGGAAGTTTTCGATGAAAATTTTTGGCCGGTTCCTATTCCATGAAAAGGTTCCCACTATAAAAGTCTTCCGAAATATGGTGACGTAAAATGAGCGTTATTAAGCTATCAAAAGGCGGCAACGGCAAATTTATTTGTCCCACTTGCGGCAAAGAGCTTAACTTCATAGAAGGTGGTGCCGTTTCCATTGTGAACGGCAAAGTAGATATGTCAAGCACCTTACCCAAACACACTTGTGAGGATTGCGGCGTCTACTACCAAGAACTGCTGGGATCCGGGTATTACGACTCTTTTGCGTTGCCGCCCGAAATGAGGAAACCCAAACGCCATGTTTTACCGACCGGCGACCTAAAGCCGACTAAACTGAAACGTGAAGCCGACGGCAAATGCACCTGCCCCCGTTGCGGCGAACGCATGGATTTTATCGAAGGTCAACCGGTGCGCATCGTAAACGGCAAGCCGGACATGGAAAACGTCAAAGAACATTTCCATTGCCCGTATTGTGATTCCATATTTCGCCGAATCGCATCCACCGATTATTTTCAATGGTCGGAGACGTAACGGCCTCGCCTAATCGCCTCCTTGCTTCGGCTTTTTTGTGCGTACCGGCCGCGCCAAAAAAGGCGGTGTCACGTTGAAGGAATGAGTTAATGAAAGACCATAACGAAAAAAACACCGGCATCAAAAAAAATGACAAACGCGGTTTTGATTGGTTATTGCTTTTGGCGATTCCGGTATTTCTTTACTTCATATCTCTTTTGGTGTCGCAACAAGTTTACTTAAACCAAATCAGCCGCGAGCAAGACGCCGCCGACAAGCGATTGCAAGCCGCCACCGACGTTAATGAAGCTTTGCGGCGCGAACGAGAGGAACTGAACGACTTGAACCATATCGAACGCGTGGCAAGGGAAGAACTCGGCATGACACGCGAAGGCGAATTGCCTTACAACTCGGCCAAAAAACAATGACCCAAGAGCACAGTCAACTGTTTTTAGCCGCTGACCATCACCTGTCCGCACGAACATCATCGAGGAGGAAGAATCAATTTGTCTATCGAAGCAGGCAGTATCGTTGACGGCATTGTCTCCGGAATAACCAATTTCGGCGCCTTTGTCGATTTGCCGGATGGCAAAACCGGGCTTATTCATATCTCGGAAGTTGCCGACGTTTATGTAAACGACGTTCATGATTTTCTGCATGAAAAGGATAAAATAAAAGTCAAGGTTTTGAGCGTCGACGAACGCGGCAAAATTGCTCTGTCGGTGAAACAGGCCGAAAATAAAAAGCCTGTCGAATCTTCCTCCAAACCTGCGGCTGTCCCGCCGCCGCGTGAAAATCGCAACTGGCGGCGTCCGCTTTCGGCATCTTTTGAAGACAAGCTCTCAAAATTTATGAAGGACAGCGACGAACGTCAAACAGTATTGCGGCGCAAGACGGACTCCAAGCGCGGCGGCCGCGGTTCTCGCCGTGGCTGACGATCGCAAGTGTGCGACGCTTGTAAACATGACGGAGATATTTTGCAAACAGCTTGGCATTATCTCCGTCAACGACGTCGGCATGGGTTTAACGCAGGAATATTTGCAAAAGCGTAAAGGCTTCGGTAGAGGTGCGGGAGTCGTTGTCGCCTGTTCCGGCGGAGTCGATTCTTTGACCCTCGCCGATATTTTTTTTCATTTGCGAAAGCGTCACGATTTTTTCTTCTGCTTAGCCCATTTTGAACACGGCATCCGCGGCGAATCTTCAAAGGACGACGCCGAATTCGTAAAAATGTGGGCCGCCGAAAGAAACATCCCCTTTTACACCACTTCGGCAGATGTGCCGCAATACGCCAAAATACATCGACTGTCTTTGGAGACGGCGGCACGGAATTTGCGCTACGGTTTCTTGCGCCGCATTGCCGCAGAGGTTGGCTGTGCATACATTGCCACGGCGCACCACGCCGACGATCAAGCCGAAACTGTGCTTATGCATTTTTTGCGCGGCACGGGCGTTTCGGGACTAAAGGGTATGACTGCCGTAAACGGCGACATAATCCGCCCTTTGCTTGGCGTGAGCAAAGCCGAGCTTATTCATTACGCCGAAGTACACGGTCTGACCCCGCGCATTGATGAAACAAATTTGATAGCTGCCGATGCCTTGCGCAATAAATTGCGTCTGCAACTTTTGCCTCTGCTGAAAAAGGAGTATAACCCAAACATTATAAAAACTTTAGGGCGCTTGGCCAGCGTAGCGGCAGACGAGAATACGTTTTTATGTTCCGCCGCCGACCAATCATGGGGTTATGTAACCGAAACGAGCGACGGTCAAAGGCGCCTACTGAGGAAGCGTTTTGCCCGGTTGCCCGTTGCCGTCGCCAGAGAGATTTTGCGCCGCTTCCTTGCCGAAGCCGCCACCCTCGACGACTTTGAGTTTGTTCACATCGAAGCCGTACGACAACTTATTCTTACCGGGCATACCGGCAATTTTTTGAATTTGCCGCATAATTTGACGGTAAAAATAATTCGCAATTCAATGATTGTACATCGTAACGAGGAAGTTAAAAATGTTTGAAGACGACATCCAGACCATTATGTTTTCCGCTGACGAAATCGCCGCCAAAGTGAAGGAAATTGGCGAAAACATAACCTGCGACTATAAACTAATGACGGAAGATATTTTTTGTGTGGGCATATTAAAAGGCGCCGTAATGTTTTACACGGATTTGGTGCGCCAAATAAAAACGAACGTCAAATTTGACTTCATGGTGGCTTCAAGTTACGGCAGCGGCACAAAATCCAGCGGCGCAGTCAAAATATTAAAAGACTTGGATTATGACGTCGCCGGCAAACACATGATTCTTATCGAAGATATTGTCGATACCGGCATAACCATGGAGTACCTGTTGAAATATTGCCGCGGCCGCGGCGCAAAAAGCGTTAAGATTTGTTCGCTTCTAAATAAACCTTCGCGTCGCGTTGCCGATATAACCATCGACTATGTCGGCTTTACGGTACCCGACGAATTTTTGGTCGGCTACGGCTTGGATTACGACGGCAACTATCGCAACCTTCCCTATATCGGTGTGCTGAAACCGGACATATAGACATGATCTTCGGCAGAAATATTTCAGGAAACACTACATAAATGAGTTCGTGCCATTGCCGAGGGATTTTTTCGGCAGACAAGGAATGACGACGAAGCGTAGTGGTGCTACGCTGAGGAGG
>CAJORE010000026.1 GCA_905236595.1 uncultured Selenomonadaceae bacterium
ACGCACCATAAGTGGCGCACCGCCGCCGCCGTAAAGCGACGATATTTTCGTCTGTCCCACCCAAGTATCGCGAGGGATGGTGATAAAACGCACCCGCCCGGTATCATTTTCCAGACTTGCCAAAATTATTGTGTCCGCCGCCTGCAATCCCGAATTGTCACTGCCCACACCGTCGTCAAGACCCAGTATCAAAACATTGGTATAGCCGTCAAACCGCGGATCAACCGCGCCGCGTTGCCGCTCCATTCGCTCGGTGTACCCGGCGTACATGGCTTGGTAATCGGCAAAAATATGACTGCCCCATTGGAAAAGCGAATACCCGACGAATACGACGCCGACGAAAATCGCCCCCATTATTATGACTACAACCAACAAGCGAAAGAAACGAACCCGCCGTTTGCGGCGCATTTTTTTGCGTTTGCGCTGTATGTTCGCCCGCGTCGTATTAGCCATGACGAATCTCCGCCGCTTGTTTATTCATCGTCGAGAGCCGCCAGATATTTGCCCGCCAATTTCACGATACCCGCCGCATAATCTTCGGCTATATCCTGACGCACGGCAAAATTCGGCAAATACTTTTCGGGGATTTCCCGCACGGCGCGTTCCGTCACGGCTGCGGCGGTATCATCGGCAAAATCTTCGCCGTAGAGGATAATCCCGTGGGGATTTAGGACACGGGTCAGGGTGACTATCGTTCGCGCCGCTTCCCGCACTATATCAAGCGGCTTATGATACGCCGTGCCGAAAAAGCGGCGGCCGATAGCGCCCGCAATGCCGTCGCGACCGCGAAAAATTTCGCCGCCGATCATAATACTCGCCACGGGAGGCATAAGCAACGGCCAGTTGACGGTCACCACCACCCCTTCCGCGACGGGTTTGCCGAAAAAATGTTCCGCATTGGCGGCGGCGGCCTCCGTCTCGCTGATTATTTTCACCTGCCGCTCAAGTTTGGCGGTGAGTTGCCGATCAAAGGGAATGTCGCGATAATCGACGGCGTCTTCCATGTTTGTCGCCGTCTTACCGTCAAACCCCAGAACCAGCATGGGGATTTGCGGATATTTTTGCGTGAACGGCAACAAAATTTCCGCCAAGGCGGCAGGCGTCAGTTCGTTCAGCATAAATTCGCCGCCGTCTTTCTTTTCGCCAAAAATATCATGCACAGCCACCGTAAGCTTCAGATTGCCCGCCCCCGCCGCGCTTTCTTCATCCGTCGGCAAAGCGACGGCCGTCGTGTACGCCGTAAGCGATAAACGTCTGTCGGCTCGGAAAACGTAAATGAGCGCCTTGCGCCCGCCGGTTGAAGGAGCCACCTCGGTTGCAACCGCTTCGCCGCTTTCCGTCAACACTTTCATGATGGCGTTGACGGTGACGACGCTAAGCCCCGAAGCTTTGGCAAGCTGGGGCTTTGTCGCTTGGCGCATCGATTTTAACAAATTCCGTAAAAGCGCGATATTACCGCTGCGCACATCTTTTTTATCCACCCAAAATCCCTCTAATCTTGCGTTTCTTTATAAAGACATTTTAGCTTTCTTTGTTGTCATTGTCAAGCGATTGCCATAGAGGCTGTTTTTTTGTTCCGCAACCGAAAAACGCCGTACTCCCCGCTACCCGACAACCGTTCCGGTATAGGGTACAAGCCCGCGTCCGTCCTTTACCGAAACATTTGACAGGCCGCTGTTTTTTATCCATTCGCCGATAGTGGCAAATCCCTCGGAAAAAACTATGTGCAAATGCCCGGCTCTTACGCTTCGACGAACTTTGGTTTCGGCTACCTGCCTTACGCCGTCAATCGTTTCGTCAAGCACGATAAATTCATGCTCCGCCCGGGCGAACAATTTGCAAACCGAGGCACGGTACCGCGCCTCACCCATCAGAACGACGGGGGTTCTGCCCAAAAAAGGCATAATATCGCGCAAAGCCTGCGCTTCACGAAAGCGAACAAAGAAATTTTGGTGACGCACGTTCGGAAAATCAATGCTCATCGGGTCGCGCACCGCTCGATATTGTTCTTGCAACAGGGCATACATGGCAAACGTTACGGATTTGTACAAATATGTGCGGTAACTATCCTCCATCTCGTCTTGGAATTTCTCAAGCCAGCAAAGCCGATCGGAACACATCATCATGGCGCAACAAAAGGTTACGGTCAACTTCTTTTCGTCCTCGACGCTCGTCGTTATGGAACCTTCACGCCGTCGGTACAAATGAAAGGATTGCGGGATGCACCGCATTTTTTTGGCCGCAATCATCATTTGAAAAAAGAATGTCTCGTCATCCATTTGCCGCATATATTCCTTGAAGGTTATGTCATATTTTGTCAAAAGATCCCGTCGCCAAAATTGCAAAAACACCGACGGCGAATAATCGCCGTTTACCAAAATCTTGGTATATAATTCATAACCGGGCATTATCCCCGCATAAGTATGCTTTTTTGCATAATATGAGGCACCCCCCCATTTTTCGCGAAGCGCCTCCGTCTCAAATACAGCATCGCCGTTAAACAAAACGCCGTCCAATCCGTCTTTTTCCATAATATCGACAAGAGCGGTGAATGCACCGGGTTTTAGCATATCATCGGCGTCGATAAAATAAACGTATTTGCCGTGCGCCCGTTCAAGGCAACGGTTACGCGCATACGGGCAACCGTGATTTTCCTTGCCCAAAACGGGGATTACACGTTCGTCCCGGGCGGCATACTCCGTCAGAATTTGCGGCGACGCATCCTTGGAGCAATCGTCGGCGCATATCACTTCGATATTTTGATAATCCTGCGTAAGTATGCTGTCCAAGCACTCCCTCAGATAGTCGGCGACGTTATAAACGGGTATCACCACGGAGATTAACGGGTCGGCGGAATGTGCAGAATCAGTCGAAATTTTGTTCATTTGGTTACACCTCGTAATAATCGCCGAAGATACGAAAGACGGCTCGGGAATAAGCGCGAATAACCTCCCGGTTGTCTCTTTCCGCACCAAAGGCCGAAAAACGCCTTGCAAAAAATTCCTCGCTGTTCCCGTATGGTCGTTTGCCGCGCCTTAAGCGCGGCAAACGACCCGCCAAAAAATTGTTCAAATTCGCTTGCAATTTCCAGCGTCCCGGCCAAGCTTTCAGCCAAACACGCTCATATCCAAGGCGTCAAATCCGCCCAACAATTCCTTCACGACGGCGGCAATTTTTGCCGTACCGCCTTTGTCGCGGCTTTCGACATTCAACGGCATATTGGGATCGTGAAGCGACAGCCGCAAAAGCGCCCAACCCTCGCCCGGGAACACCAAGCGTACACCTTCAAAGGACGGCGCGGCAATTTTGATGCCCCTTTCTTCGGCGCGCCGTTGAAATTCGCGCAAAACATCCTGCCCGTAACTTCTAAAGTCCTCGACATCTCTTATCTTCAGTCGATACTCTTTCGCCTCGGCGGGCTGACCCAATTTTGCGATTAAATCGTCGAGTTTCTTGCCTTCGCGGAAAGCTTTCGCCGCCGCAACAAGGAGCTTCAGCGCCAAATACGCCCCGTCATCCAAATAATAATTTTCGCTCAAGGCTCCGTGTCCCGACGTTTCAATGGCTAACGGCGACACGGTTCCCCCTTTGTTAAGCTCGATGCACTTGTTGATAACATTCTTGTAGCCGCGCATATAGCGAAGGTGCGTCAATTTCAGTTCGTCCGTCAAAAACGTCGCCAATTCGTCGCTGGTAACGGAATCGGTGATAATTGTGCTGCCGGGGTACTTGGGCGCCAAAATAGCCGCCATAAGCGCGATAAGGGAATTACGGCTGATTTCTTCGCCGGAGGAAAGAACCGCGCTCATACGATCCACATCCGTATCGAAGATAAGCCCCAAATCCGCATTGTTATCGAGAACGGCTTTTTTTATCGCCGCCATCGCCTGTTTGTTTTCGGGGTTGGGGATATGGTTGGGGAAATTGCCGTCCGGCTCCAAAAAGACGCTTCCCGAAGTGTCCGCCCCCAACGGTGCCAAAATCTTTTCGGCAAAAAATCCGCCGGCGCCGTTACCGGCATCGACCACGATATGCATACCGGACAAGGGCTTGTCGCCTGCGTTGAGTTCCGTGCGGATTTTATCCGCCAAATGCCCGGTGTAGCAACCGATAAGGTCAAATTGCTCGACTTTCGTCAAATCCCCCTTCATTTCCGGCAGACGCACGGCATTATGCAAAATCGTATCAATATCCTCATGTTCCGCGCCGCCGTCTTTGGTGAAAAACTTCAGACCGTTACGGTTGTAAGGAAGATGGCTGGCGGTTATCATCACCGCGCCATCGGTATTTGTTTCGTCATACACGGTGGACATAAACATGGCGGGAGTGGACGCCATGCCGCAGTCAACAGCGCGGACATTGGCCGCCGTGAACGCATTAAGCACGGCGTTTTTGAGCGACTTGGCCGAAATGCGCGAATCATGCCCCACGGCGATTTTAAGGTCGCTTTTTTTCTTGCCCGTTTTGCCGACCAAAAATTCGACAAATCCGGCGGCAATGCGATTGGCCGCTTCTTCGGTAAGATTAACCGGTTCATCGGCAACGCCTGCCGTGGCAATACCGCGCACATCGCTGCCGTTGGCAAGTTTTAGGATTGTTTTCCCCGATACGGTCATGGTTGGTTACCTCGCTTTTGATTTTTTTCTCATTTTAACAAAATTATGCGTAAAAAAACAGGGGTAAATTTTTGATTTTGCGTTTTGCCAATGCCGCGCTAAACCGCGTTTTACATTGACAAAGCCGCCGTCAAGAAGGTATTATTAACCCGTAAAAGAAAATACACGGTAAGGAGACAGCAACCATGCTTCATATCGGCGAAAAACTGAAACAACGTGATGCGGCGGGCAAAACAATCGGCGTCGGCATTGTGGGCGCGGGACAAATGGGCAAAGGAATGGCCGCGCAAATTAACTTGGTGCACGGCATGACGCCCGTTATCGTTGCCGACCACACCCTTGACAAAGCCGTTGCCGCATATCATTACGCCGGTGTAAACGACGAGGCAATCGCCCGCGCCAAAACCCGCGACGAAGCCAACCGCTTTGCCGAACAAGGGAAATTCGTGGCGACGGACAACCCGGATTTAGTGAGCGAGAT
>CAJORE010000027.1 GCA_905236595.1 uncultured Selenomonadaceae bacterium
ACCACTACGCTTCGTCGTCATTCCTTGTCTGCCGAAAAAATCCCTCGGCAATGGCACGAACTCATTTATGCAGTATTTCCTTAAAAATCATGCGTATCTTTTTGGCGAGGATTTGCCGATTGTCGTCAATCGCGTAAAAGAAAGTTTGGTTGATTGGCGCTTGGGTTTCGATGACGTGCGTGAAGCGAGGGAGTGTTGGCGAAAATTTACGGAAGCGTTGGAATTTGAAAATTTGTGAGCAAACGTGCCTATTGTCCGAATTTTCTTGACACAACCGATACTTTCAAGTAAGATACCGGATAAACGGCTGTTTGATGAGAATTTATTGATGAACAGATCCTAAGGTTGCCGTTTTCTCAATGCGGAGGAGGGCGGCTTTTTTGAGACGATTGCTGTTATTGTCGGTGTTGCTGTGTTTTTTTTGTTTGCCGTGTGCGTCGGCGAACGGCTATGGTCACGTCGGCAAAACCGTCCGAATCGGTTGCGTTTTGCCGCCGACAAGCACGGCTCAAGGTTCGGCTGTGCATGATTATTATGCGCGCTGCTTAGAGGAAATAGCCAAATATGCCGCCTGGAATTACCGGCTGGTTGATGTTTCGGTCGGTAATGCGTATCGGGCTTTGTCACGCGGGGCGTTGGACATTCTTTTGCCGGTTCCCGAGACGTTTAAGCGGCAGGATTTGGGAATTACATACACGCGTTTGCCGGCAACGTGGGATATAATGCCGGTGTATGCGGCGACGACGCCGCAAAATGCCGATTTGCTGACAACTTTGGCGACGGTTAGCGGTATGCCCGTTATGCAGAACCAAAGTTATGAACTTACCTTGTTGCGCGAGAATTATTTGCGGGCGCGCCGCGAGGCCGTGACGTTCACGGCGGAGGAAGTCGATTACATAGACAATGTGCTGGAATTACGCGCCGTCGTCTATGCGGAGCGTCCGCCTTATACCCAAACGGACGATAACGGAGCTACGGTGGGGATTTATCCCGATATTTTGCGGGAGATAGGCCGTATCGCCGGTTTGAAGTTTACGTTTGTAAAAGCCGCCGACTATATTGACGGGGTGAGCATGTTACGCAACGGTGCGGCGGATGTCATGGTCGACATTTACACCCATGACGGTGCGGCGGCGGATTTTCTGTTCACGAAATCCATTTACGCGGAAGAGTATTCCTTTATCGGTAAAAAAGACGCCAAGCTAAAGGATACGGTACTTAAAGTTGACATAGCCGGACAAATCCCCCCGATTCACCGTTACATAAAACAGAACTTCCCCGGCTGGCAGCTTCGCGACGTCGCGTCGATTCAAGGCAGTTTTGACGATGTGAGCCGCGGCAGTGTTTCGTTGGCGGCGGTGGACTCGCTGACGTTGCAGGTGCGCCATTCGTTAATGTTGTTCCCGTCGTTGTCCGTCAACGACAAATATACGCTTACGATTCCGCGTTGCATAGCCATAAGCCCCAACCAATCGCCGTTGTTGCAAAATATTTTGAACAAGGCGATAATGCGGTTTTCCAATGACAAGATCGAACAAATAGTTATGAAGCATACCGGAGAAACGGCGAACGCATTGTCTTTTGAGTATATCCTCTATTACTATCCGTTACATTTCGGACTAACGGTGGCGTTTATTTTGTTGTTGACGGTCGGGTTGATTTTCTTTGTCCAATACAGTCGGGACATGAAATTGCAACAGATGGTTTTGGCGGCAAAAAACGAAGCTTTGGTTGACACGTTGAATGCGTTGGCCGATGCCAATGCGGAGAAGGAAAGTTATAAGCAACGTTCCGAAACGGATGCCCTTACCGGCGTTTATAACAAGGCGACAATCGAGGCGTTTGTCAAACGACAGCTGAAAGTTTTGTTGCCCGACACGGTGGATGCGCTGTTCATTATCGATCTTGATCACTTCAAAGAAGCCAACGACAGCCGCGGCCACCAATACGGCGACATGGTGCTGGTGAATTTTGCCGGTATGCTGAAAAAAATTGCCGGCGACGGCGATGCGGTCGGTCGTTTTGGCGGCGATGAATTTGTTTTGTACAGGCGGCGGACGAAGAAACAAGAGTTGCCGTTATTGGCCGAGCGTTTACGGGCGGCGGCACGAGCCGTCGATGCCGAGCAAAAGCCGCCCATAACGGCGAGTATCGGTGTGGCGGTTGTTCCCGATAACGGCAATGAATACGATGATTTGTTCCGCGCCGCTGACCGCGCACTTTATTATGTGAAAGAACACGGCCGGGACAATTATCGTATAGCCGCGCCCACCAAAAAGTGATTGTCGCTTGCGGCAATCATTACATGGGGATGGCAAAAATGAAACAATGCCCGCACCTTTTGGTGCGGGCATTGTTGTTTCAAGTAACGGTGCAGCGATGTTCCTTAAGACGGTCATTTTGAGCGGCTGACTTTTAGGACAAATTTCGGCAACGCCATCAAACGGCCGATGCGTTTGGGTTGCATAAGCCCACGAAACAGCCATTCGAGTTTGGCTTTTTGCATCCACAGCGGTGCGCGCTTCATAACACCGGCCATGACGTCCAACGTGCCGCCGACACCCATGGAAACGGGTACGCCCAATTCTTCAAGATGACAGGCCAACCATTTCTCTTGCTTGGGGACGCCTAACGCCGCCAAGAGAATATGAGGCTTGGCCGCTTTTATGGCGGCGATTATCGTCGGTTCGTCGGCGGCGGAGAAAAAGCCGTTGCGCGTGCCGACGATATTTATGCCGGGATAAAGCGCTTCGGCTTTATGTTTGGCTTTTTCGGCGACGCCCGGAGCCGAACCGAAGAAATAAATGCGTTGCTTTTTTTGGGCGGCAATTTTCATAAGCTCTTGCGCTAAATCGTAACCGGCGACGCGCTCCGGCATTTCATGCCCCAAGTGTCGCGCCGCCCAAACAGTTCCCGCACCGTCGGGTACAACCAAAGAGGCATTGTTCAAAATATGCATCAGTTCCTCGTCGTAAGTTGCCCGCATTATCATCTCGGCATTGGCGGTGGCCACGAGAACGGGGGTGTTGCTTTCGATTTTGTTTTCAATGTGGGCAACCGCATCGCGCATGGTGACGGCATCGACGTTTACCCCCAAGATGTTTACTTTTGCTGTTTTGCTCAAAGTTAAGTTCACCTAATTCTTTGGCGGCGGCAGGAATTCTTTTTTCGCCGTCGAACACTACTAAAAGAAAAAGAAGAGAAACAAGCTCAGGGTGACATTATAAGTCAAACGGGAGGTAAAAACAATGTTTAGGGTTCAGCCTTTTAA
>CAJORE010000028.1 GCA_905236595.1 uncultured Selenomonadaceae bacterium
ACCGTTTTTTTCATTAACGGCACTCATGCCGCCGATATTACGGAGCTGGCGGAAAAATATCCCAATGTACGGTTCTGTCTTATGGGGCTGTATTCGCGGGACGCGAACAAAGTGCGCGAATATTCCGTACGCGATTATGAACCGCGTTACCTGGCGGGAATGTTGGCCGGATTACGCACCAAAACGAATCGGGTCGGTTATGTGGCGCCATACTCCGCCTCGGGAATAAACCGCGGCATAAACGCTTTTGCCTTGGGCGTTAAAAAGGTAAATCCTTCGGCCGAAATTTTGCTCACCTTTACCGGCGGTACAAGCAACAGGGAAAAAGAGGAACAAGCGGTACGCGCATTAAAAATTGCCCATGCCGACGTGCTTACTTATCATCAAGACAGCAAGACCGTCGCTTCCGCCGCCGAACGGCTGTCGATGTACTTTGTTTCTTTCCATGAGATGTACAAAGATTTGGGCAGATGCTTGGGGGCAATAAAAATAAATTGGGCAAAAGCCTACGCCGACGTTCTGAAATCCGAAAAAGCAATCGTCGGCAATGTCACCGTTTGGCCGGGCATGGTGGAAGGCATAATTGACCTGGAACTTATGAAGTCAAAATTAAACCATCGCGAGATAGCGGCGCTTGAGACGGAAAGGGCGCATCTTCTGCACGGCAAACCAATCTTTGTCGGCGAAATTTACGATCGTATGGGCGCCAAACGTTGCAACGAAGGCGAATCCATAAGCGGCAAACACATTAGGAGCAATATGGGCTGGCTCATTCAAGGGGTGACGTTGATTGACTACTGACGAAGCCGTCGTGAACGACACGGACGAAACCTTCGGGGAGCGCGAACAAAACGCGACGGACAAACAGCAAAATATTTTGAATTTTGCTCTTAAACTCATCAGCCGCTTTGTAATTTTCGTCACAATTTTGACGGTTATCGGTTTTTTGATTACGGGAAAAATCGACGAATTGTTGACCGACGAAATGGAAAAAATCATCGCCAAACAGACCAATGTAACGGCGCAAATTGCTCGTGAACGCTTTGAAGGCGAACTCGAACAAATGCGGCGTTATGCTTTGATGTTGGAAAAGAACCAAATTCCGGCGGTCAACTTGCTCGCCTCCATTGTGAGCGGCGAGCCAAACACCACGGCGGGCATTTTGGACATTAACGGCAATCCCGTAATCGGCGGCGCACTTCCCACCGATGCCATCATGCAGGTGCGCTTTGCCGCCAACGGCATCGGCACCTATCGCTACTACAACGGCACGGGCTTGGTGCTGTGCGTCCCCATATTAAACAATGATAATGTGCGCGGCGTGCTTTACAAAATTTATGGCGATTACGGTCTGAGCGAACGCTATTTTCACTTGGAAACCGATTACAGCGATCACATTTTGATTTGCGACAAGGAAACGGGACGTGTCATTGTTCCCTATCAGGGATTCGGCGAAGGGGATCGCTTTTTTGACGAAAAGCGACAAATACCCAAAGGGTGCGACGAAATATTACAGCGCTTGAAAGGCCAAGATGCGGCGGCGCTCTATTCGCCGCAAAATATCGACGAACAATACGCGGTTTTTGCCGCCGTCATCAGCGACAATTTCGTCATCGTAGGCTATGTTGATTGGCAAAAGGCCATTGGCGGCGTGCCGCATATTCATCGTATCGTGTTGTGGATATTCGGCATTTTGCTGTTGATGTTCTCCGTGTTCGTGCTTTACTCGTTCACCGCCGAATTGAAGGTCGCCGAGAGCGACGAACTTCGCGAAGCCAAAGCCGAAGCCGAACGCGCCAGCAAAGCCAAGAGCGATTTCTTGGCGAACATGAGCCATGAGATAAGGACGCCGCTCAACGCCGTTTTGGGCATGAACGAGATGATTTTGCGCGAAACGGACGAAAAATCACCGCTACGCAAATACGCTTTCAACGTCAAAAGTGCCGGCGAAAATTTACTCTCGCTTATCAACGATATTTTGGATTTCTCCAAAATCGAATCGGGCAAAATGGAAATTGTCGAAGCGCCGTATTCCATAAGCTCTGTGCTAAACGACATCTTTAACATGATTCGCTTCAAGGCGGAACAAAAAGGTTTGGCGTTCAACATTGAATTTGACGAGACGATTCCCGATGCGCTGATCGGTGACGAGGTACGGATACGCCAAGTCATCGTCAACATCTTGAACAACGCCGTAAAATATACCCCCTCCGGCAGCGTCACGTTCAAAGTCAACTGGCAGAATATGGGCGACGGCACGGCGATGTTCGCTTTTTCCTCCGTTGATACCGGCATCGGCATCCGTGAGGAGGACAAAGGGAAACTGTTTTCCCAATTTGAGCGGCTCGACATACAAAAGAACCGCACCATCGAAGGCACGGGGCTGGGTCTTTCGATAACGTTGCGGCTTGTGGGCATGATGCACGGCGAATTGACGGTTGATTCGGTTTACGGCGAGGGCAGTACCTTCACCATAAAATTGCCGCAGAAAATCGAAAATCCGGAGCCGGTCGGCGACTTCCGCGCCCGTGTCGAAGAATATATGCGGCAACAAAATCTGTATCATGAGAGCTTCATCGCGCCCGACGCGCACATTTTGGTTGTTGACGACAGCGAAATGAACTTGTTCGTCGTCGAGAATCTCTTGAAGAAAACGCAAATTCAAGTTACGCGTTCCTTGAGCGGCAAGGATTGCTTGGAAAAAATCGCCGAGAAACATTACGACGTTATTTTCCTCGATCACATGATGCCCGAAATGGACGGCATTGAAACTTTGCAACGAGCCAAGGATATGCCGTACAGCAAATGCAAGGATGTGCCGATAATTGCGCTTACCGCCAACGCCATATCGGGCGTGCGGGAAATGTTCCTTGAAAAAGGGTTTACGGATTATCTTTCCAAACCCGTGGACAGCAAAGCTCTGGAGCGTATGTTGCAAAAATATTTGCCTGCCGAACTCGTGCTTACCGGCGGTAAGGCTGACGCCGCCAAGGAAGCCGCCGCGCCGTCGGCGCAAAATGTTGCCCCGTTGGCCGATAAACAGGCGCAAACGTCCTTGGCCAAAGCCGAAGATGTTTCAGTCGCGCAAACGACGGCGCCGACGGATGAGGCCGCCGGGGACGAAACGACAGACACCGGCGAAACAGCGGCGCAATATATCGACACGGATTTGGGGATGCAATACAGCGGCGGCATGGAAGAGATGTACCGTACGTTCATAACGATGTTCTGCAAACGCCGCGAGGAGACGAAAGCCAAACTGCAAGACGCCTTCGACACCGAAAACTGGCAAGATTATACGACATACATTCACGCATTGAAATCCACGGCGCTTTCCATGGGCGGCAAACTTTTATCCGAGGAGGCTAAGGCGTTGGAGATGGCGGGTCATGCCTATTTGGACGAGGCTTCTTCGGCGGAGCAAAAAGAAGAACGGCTTTCCTACATTCGTGCCAACCATGAAAAAACGATGGCGCTTTACGATGCGTTTGCGGCGGAAGCGGCCGCCCGTGATTTAATCGACAAAGACGAGTAGCGGTGTTTTTCGGCGGAGGTATTTTGATGCAAATACGAATTTTGGACGGACGTTATTTTGATATTGCGGGTCACGGCTATTTGATGAAATCCGATTATTCGGTAACCGCCGATGCGGGATATTATCATGCGCTGGCGTCGCTGTTAAAATTAAACGCGGCGCAAGGCACGCAATTTTGCCGCGTGGGGAATAAGCACGACGGCGGTTATGTAATGATAAACGACAAATTTCATGGGGGGGTAGCATATTCCTTCGGAATAAACCGTGACGTATCGTGGGACTTGGGTCTTGCAAGCCAAGGTTTTGACATCTTCATGTACGATCCGACGATTGACGGCTTGCCTTTGCAGGATCCCCATTTTCACTTTTTCCGCGAAGGCATCGCCGGCAGTAACAAGCCGACGGAAAATCTTTATACGCTCGAATATTTTATGCACAAAAACGGCCACGACAACGGGCGCGACATGATTTTGAAAATTGATACCGAAGGTGCGGAGTGGGATTTTTTGCGGCAGGTTGATTCGGCAACATTGCAACAATTCGATCAGATTATTTTTGAATTTCACAATCTTATTGCCGGGCAAACCTACGAACAAATGGCGGACAAAATCGCGGCCTTCGCGAAGATGAACAAAACCCACGGCCTTGTTCACCTTCACGGAACGAACATGGATATGCAGGTTATCGTTGACGGCAACGTATGGCCGAACGCATTGGAAGCCACCTATGTCAACCGGCAAAATTACGTCTTAACGAGCGGCGACAATATAATTTTGCCGAACGCGCTTGACCGGCCAAGCGACGAGAATCGCGAAGAAATTATTTTGGGCAAGTGGAATTTGCGAAATTAAGCACTGCTTTCGGGCGGGTGAACCAACCCGCCCACCCCGACAGTTGTTTCGGTTTCTATAAACAGAAAGCTGTGCAACGAAAGGAAGAATAATACAATGAATGAACGGCAACATGATTCCCAATCATTAAAAATCGGCATTATCGGCGCTATGAAGTCCGAAGTCGAAGAATTGAAACGAGCCGCCAATGTCAAAGCGCCGTTTGCTTGCGGAGGGCGCGATTTTTTTGAAGGCGAGTTGGGCGGCGTAAAAGTCGTCATCGTCGAATGTGGCATCGGCAAGGTGAATGCGGCGCTTTGCGCCAGCGTCCTTACGGTGAAGTACGGGGTCAGCCACATAATAAACACCGGGGTTGCCGGTTCCTTGAACAATGCTTTGAACATCGGGGATATTGTGGTATCGGTTGATGCGGTGCAACACGATTACGACGTGTCGCATATCGGTTTTAAGAAAGGCGAGATACCCTTTACGGGGAAATATGCTTTTGAAGCCGACGCCTTTATGCGGCAAAAAGCCGTGGCTGTTGCCAAGAAAGTTTTGCCCGACATCGGTGTTATCGAGGGGCGGATTGCTTCCGGCGATCAATTCATTGCTTCCAAGGAGCAAAAGGCGAAAATCGTCGGCGAATTTGCCGCCGATTGTGCCGAGATGGAGGGCGCCGCCATTGCTCAAGTCGCCTATTTGTCGCAAACGCCGTTCGTTATTTTGCGGGCCATATCCGACAAAGCCGATGAGAGCGCCCAAGTGAGTTTTGACGAATTCCAGCGCGAAGCGGCAAAAAATTCGGCGCGACTGGTGGAGGAATTGGTGCCGGCATTTAAGTGATGACGGATTATCTTGAGCAGGAAAAAATCATCTCGCGCCGAATAAGAACGCCACGAACATTTGCGAGGGGAGGAGTAGCTATGAACACACAGCGAACGGTAAAAGCGGAAATGCTCTTTAAGATTTTGCCGGTGGTGGCGATCGGTCTGATAATTTTATCGGCGGTTACGTTTAACTACGTCGGCGACAATTTTGAAAAGCAACTGATCGACAGTTCGCTCAAAAATTCGGAGGAAGTGGCCGAATCCGTTTCGGCGTGGCTTGATAAACGAATGCTTGAGACGCGCATGACCGCCAATATTCCGGCGGCGCGTACCATGAATGCGGAGCTTTTGAATCAAAACAATGTGAATCGTCTCGCGCTTATGGAAAAGGCTTATCCCGGTGTGGTGGATTCCGTGTCGTGGGGGTCCTTTGACGGTTCGGGTGTCCTTTACGGGCATACGCGTGCGGGTTTTAAGGAAATGCACAACGCCGAGAAAGCGTGGTACAAGGAAACAATGACGGGGACGAAGGATTCCTTTATGTCAAGTCCCGTTATCAGCCAAGCCACGGGCAAAATTATCGTCAATTCCATAGCGCTTATCAAAGATGACAACGGCAAAAATGTCGGCATGGCGTTGGCGGCGATTTACGTCGAGGCTGTCATGCAAAAGGTCGAGGCGCTTAAATTCGGCGAGGAAGGCTACAGTCTGTTGGTCGCCAAAGACGGAACATATATTGTGAATCCCGATGCCGAAGCGATTATGAAGAAAAAAATCGGCGACGAGGAGAATGCCGCACTCAAGGAATTGGGCAGTAAAATGCTGTCCGGGGAAGCGGGGGTTTTCCGCTTTGAAAACACAACGGGCGAGAAGATGATTGCTTTTTATAACCCGATAACGGCTACGGGTTGGGGCATGGCAAGTCTTGCTTACGAACGCGAACTTTTTGCTCCCGTCAAAAATTCGTTGATGATAATGACGGGGATAAGCATTTTGCTTTTGGTGTTGATAAGTTTTGGCATCGTCGTCACGATAAATCGGGTAATGGCGCCGCTACAACTTATGATTGAAGAAATGAACCTGTTGGCGGCGGGGGATTTTCGCGATCGTCCGGCGCGGGTGACGGCGCAAAACGAACTTGGGGATTTGGCGTTGGCGCTTCGCGATATGCGAAAAGCCGTCAGCGGCGTTTTGCAAAAAGTCGGTGCCTCCAGCGATAATTTATCCGGCGCGGCTCAGTCATTGGGGCTTACAACGGAACAATCCGCCGCCGCCTCCGCGCAAGTTGCCGACAGCATTGTCAATGTGGCGGGCGGCGCCAGCGAACAGCTTGATGCGGTGGAAAAAGCGCGGCGCGTCGTTGATGATTTGAACGAATCCATAAAGAGTATTGCCGAGGAAGCGCACAAAGCCGCCGCATCGGGGCGCGAGGCATCGGAAATTGCCAAGCAGGGCGGCACGACGCTAAAAACCGCCATCAATCAGATTAAACTCATTGAGGAGAGTACCCTTCGTTCGGCGGATGTGGTCGGCACGTTGGGCGATCGCTCAAAAGCTATCGGCGAAATCGTGTCCACCATAAGCGGCATAGCCGAGCAAACGAATTTGTTGGCGCTTAATGCGGCAATCGAGGCGGCGCGTGCCGGTGAAGCCGGACGCGGGTTTGCCGTGGTTGCCGACGAGGTACGCAAACTTGCCGAAAGCTCCAACACCGCCGCCGGAGAAATTGCCCGCATGGTCAACGAAACTCAGCGCGACACCGAAGACGCCGTGGCGGGTATGCAACAAGGCAGCGAACAGGTTCGCAAGGGCGCGGAGAACATTATTGCCATGGAAGAAGCTTTCTCCCGCATTTTGGAAATGGTCGGCAGAGTGTCCGAGGACGTGCAAAAAATAGCTCACGCCATTGAAGGCATGACCGAGGGCAGTCAAGCCATCGTTGACAATGTGGCGGTTATCGGACAAACGAGTCGGTCGGCCGCTTCGGAAGCGCAAACCGTGTCTGCCGCAACCCAAGAGCAAACGGCCAGCGTTCAGGAGATCGCCGGCAGCGCACAAAACCTCAACAAAATGGCCGAGGAATTAAAAGCGGACGTCGGGAAATTCAAATTCTGAGATTACATGGGAAACACTGCATAAATGAGTTCGTGCCATTGCCGAGGGATTTTTTCGGCAGACAAGGAATGACGACGAAGCGTAGTGGTGCTAC
>CAJORE010000029.1 GCA_905236595.1 uncultured Selenomonadaceae bacterium
GAGGTGCTGACAAAAGCCGCGCAAGATGATGCGGTGCAATGGTTGCTGGTCACCGGCAAGAACGAATTTGCCGACACAACCGAGCGCTTGGCCAACAACGGGGTGAAATTAGCCGAGCTGAAGCATATTAAAGTCATGCCCTATTTGTACAATATGCCGCAAGCCATGGCAATGGCGGATTTGGCGGTATTTCGCGCCGGAGCGACGGGGCTTGCCGAGCTGACGGCGCGGGGGATTCCCGCCGTGTTGGTACCCTATCCTTATGCGGCGGAAAATCATCAGGAGTTTAATGCGCGTGAATTGGAAACAGCGGGAGCGGCAAAAGTTATTTTGAACAATAATCTTACGGGCAAACTTTTGGCGCAAACCATTGCCGATCTTTTGCGTGATGATGAGGCGCTCAAAAAAATGAGCGACAACAGCCGCAATATGGGACGCCCCGACGCCGCCGACACCATAGCGGAACTGGCGCTGGGCTTGGCAAAAAGGCAGTAGCCGACGAAGGGAACTGAAGCAGTATAATGCAAAAAAATGTCGGTATACCCGGACTAAGCTGTAATACAGCCGACGGAGCTTTTTGGGAGAATGGGGCGAATGAACAAATGTTTGCGGCCAAAACAGATTGACGGTTTTTGTTGCGACTGGACGCGGTGCGGTAGCAGTTGTTGCAGGGAGTGGCGTATATCCGTTGACGATGTGACGCTTGGCAAATGGCTTAACCTGCCGGAGTCGGAGAGCAAGGCAAATATTTTGGCGGGGGTGGCAGTCGATGGGAAGCGTAACAAGACGAAGATTCGCGAGGACGGCAAGTGTTATTATTTGCGTGAGGACGGTTTGTGCCTTTTGCAACATGATTACGGCGCGGAGTTTTTGGCGGACGTGTGTCATGAGTATCCCCGGGTGACTTATCGGTTAAGCGATGATTTTGTCGAGCAATCCTTGACGCTTACTTGCCCCGTGGCGGTGGAGCTTGTTTTGCGGCACAAAGAGCCGCTGGAGTTTGTCGAAGGCGAAATGTGCGTCGGGCGCGAAAATTTTGTCGTTGATATGCGCGGCAAAGGTTTGCCGACGCCAAAAGAAACGGTGGACGTGCAAGGGGTCGGCGTCGCTGTTTTGCAGGATCGACGCTTTACGCTTGATACGCGGCTTTTTTTGCTTAGTGTTCTGTACGAAGAAATGGACAAGGCGTTGGTCAATGCGCCGTTGAGCGAGGTTTTGACGGAACGGCGCATAGCGTCGTTGACAGAGCGAGCCATGGCGCTTGCGGCGCAAAATATTTTTGCCTCGCGGCGCTATATTGCATATATGACGCGATTGTTTGCCGCTGTTTATGATTCGGTTTGCGACGACAACAGGTTGCGTTCCATGAACTATTTGTACGACGCTTGCCATAGGGCTTTTTTTGATGATGTGTTGACGGATAAGCGCCATATAGCGGAAAATTTCGCCGTGAACAAATTTTTTATGACGCTTTGCCCCTATACCAATGATGGCAACCTGTCCTTTAATTGTCGGACGTTTATCTTGGGCGTGAAGCTTACGGAATTTGCGTTGTTTGTTACCGCCGCTAAAGACGGCGGGCGCATGACGGAACAAGATATGCTCAAAATTATCGCTTATGTCGGCGAACGGCTTGATCATAATAAGGATACGGCGCGGACGATTCGCCGTTTCGCTGCCGAGAGCAACGAAAACGACGCCGATTTCCGCGCCACACTCTTGAATCCGGATATTTGACCTTTTGACTTTTGCGCCTGTTGCAAAATCCTTATATTTATTGCAGTATGAAGCATAAATATAAGGATAAATATTTAATGTGGTATTGTAATGCAGTAAAAATCGTGGCAAAAAAATGCTTCGATTAAGGAATTAGCCGGTGGATTACGGGAGCCGGATAAACGCAAATGCAGATGAGGCGCGGTATTGTGCAAATGTTGGCGCGAAAGGAGCGGACATGGGGGACAGTTTACCGTACTACCGCAGAAAGCTTGTCGATTTAATTGACAAGCACGTGATCAAGATTCTTGTCGGTATGCACGGCAGCGGCAAAAGCACCGTGTTTGCGGAACTTACCGACGACCTTATCGAACACGGGATTGCCGAAGAGCACATTTTTTTTGTGGATTTTGCCGCCGTGCATTACGGCGAGACATTGGCGTATGACGCAATGCGCGACTTTTTGACCGCAACGTTGGCCAACGGCGAAAAAGCGGCGGTGTTTTTGGACGGGTTGCCCGATATTGCCGCTTTTGACGGTATAATCGGGTCGCTTTACATAAATCGGCGCTTAAATATTTTCGTTTCCGTCGCCAATCGCCCGATTGCCGCCGCCTTGACGGCGTCATTGCCAAGCGGGGCAACAACGACAATGGAAGTTGTTCCGGTCTGCGGCGGGGAGGAGCCTTTCGGTTCGGCTTTGCCGTACGCCGAAGGCCGACCGTTTGACAAGCGGTGCGGTGAATATATGGCGGGACTTATGGCGCGCACGGTGCTTGAAGAAATTGTCGGGCGCCGTCAGTTTCGCGATACGGAGCTTTTGCGGACGTTGTTTTGCGAGATCTTAAAGGCGCTGAACGAGGATCTTTCCGCGCCGAAACTTGCCGCCAAACTTACCGCCAAAACGGCGGGACGCAAAATAAGCGTCCACACCGTCACCGACTATTTGGCGGCGTTTTATGAGGCACTTATTGTTTATCCCGTGCCGCGGTTTGACGTCGAAAGCGGGGCGGTGCTGCGATCGGCGGTTCGCTACTACGTCACCGATCCCGGCGGATTTTGCACGTTTTTTTTGGGGCAGACGGCGCTTGACAAAATGCGCACGGCGCTATGGCATAACGCTGTGTTTCTTGCGTTGTTGCGACAGGGTGGCACGGTGTACGTCGGCAAAAGCGGCGCGAAAATTGTGGACTTCGTGCATATAACGGCGGACAATACTCCGACGTATTGGCAAATCGCCCCGGACGAAGCCGCGAAAAAAGCAAAATTGCGGGTTCTGGCGGGTATAGCCGATCAATATCCCAAGCGGGTGCTGACGCTTTTTGACACGCCCGACGAGAATGTCAAGGGCATTGTTGTTATGAACGCGAGCAGGGCGGTATGCGGGAATTTTGATGTGCGGGACTTTTGATGTGGGGTAAGTTTGCGGTTGGCGCTTTCGTTGACACATATGCGTTTTTTGTGCTAATATGGGGCGAGAAAGTTATTCCCCTTCGGCACGAACGGCAAGACCCGAGGGATATGCTCACTTGCGCCTTCTTCGTGCGGCGGTGAGCTTTTTTTGTGCAAAGTTTAGGCAGGTGTTTTGTTTGGCAGCTACCGATGTTGATTTTTTGGGAAAAAACGTGACCAAGCTGGCGGATTTTTCGGCCGCCGAAATCGAAAAGGTTCTCGATACGGCTCTTGATATGCGGCGGATCGTTGCCGACGGCGTGAAGAAAAAGCCGCTTTTGACGGGCAAAAGCATTGTTACGCTTTTTTTTGAGCCGAGCACCAGAACGCGGACTTCCTTTGAGCTGGCGGGTAAATACTTGGGCGCGGATGTGGTGAACATTACCGCATCATCATCGAGCATTGTAAAGGGCGAAAGCCTGCGCGATACGCTCTACACCGTGGAGGCGATGGGGGTCGATGCCGTGGTTATGCGCCACAAAGCCGAAGGCGCGGCGGATTATGCGGCAAAAGTCGCCAAACCCGTCATATTGAACGCCGGTGACGGCGCCCATGCCCATCCGTCGCAAGGGTTGCTCAATTTGTTTACGATAAGGCAACACAAGGGACGTTTGGCGGGATTGAAAGTCGCCATTTTGGGCGATGTGCTAAACAGTCGCGTTGCCCGAAGCGATATTGTCGGCATGACGAAGATGGGCATGGAAGTTCATATCACGGGTCCCAAGACGTTGTTGCCACGCTTTTTCGGCAAGACGCCCGTCATTGTTCATGACACTATTGAGGATGCGATACAAGAGGCCGATGTTATTGAAATATTACGCATACAGCTTGAGCGCATGAAGGGCGGTTTGTTTCCGTCAACGCGTGAATATGCGCGGATTTACGGACTTAATTCGGCGCGGCTTAAAGCGGCGAAACGGGATGTGTTGCTTTTGCACCCCGGGCCGATGAACAAGGGCTGGGAAATAGCCGAAGATGTGGCTTATTCCGAGCAATCGGCAATCCGCGAACAGGTCGCCAATGGGCTGGCGGTGCGTATGGCGCTTTATGCGTTGGTTTTGGGGGGCGTGGCATGAGCGAAAAAATCCTGATTAAAGGCGGTCGGGTAGTCGATCCGGCCGATAATATCGACGACAACGCCGACGTGTTAATCGAAAACGGACGCATTGCCGCCGTGGGCAACGGTCTTGCGGCGCAAGACGCCGAAGTTATCGACGCGGCGGGCAAAATCGTCGTGCCGGGGCTTATTGATATGCACGTTCATTTGCGCGAACCCGGGCAAGAGGCGAAAGAGGATTTTGTGAGCGGCACGAGGGCGGCGGCGGCGGGCGGATTCACCACCGTTGCCACCATGCCCAATACTTCGCCCGTGGTGGATAATGCGGCGTTGGTGCGTTCGTTGCAAGAGCGGGCGCAGACGGTCGGTGCGGTACGGGTTGAGATTATCGGCGCGGTGACCAAGGGGCAGGCGGGGCAAGAACTGGCTGAAATGGGCGATATGGCGGCGGCGGGCGCGGTAGCGTTTTCCGATGACGGCCATTTTGTCGATTCGGCGAAACTTATGCTGAATGCTTTTACCTACTTAAAGCCCTTTGACAAAATCATTATTAACCATGACGAAGAATCCACCTTGGTGGAAGGCGGCGCCATGAACGAAAGCGAGAACAGTTTCCGCTTGGGACTTAAAGGAAGGCCGTCCGTTGCCGAGGATATTGCCGTAATGCGCGATGTTCTGCTGGCCGAATACGCCGGGGCGAAGGTTCATGTAGCCCATATAAGCACGGCGGGAGCGGCGCAGATTGTGCGGGCGGCGAAACAGCGCGGCGTGCGGGTGACTTGCGAAGTTACGCCGCAACATTTGTTGCTCACCGATGATATGGTGGAGTTGACGGACACCGCGACGAAGATAAATCCGCCGCTTAGAAGCCGGAGCGATACGGCGGCCTTGCAGGAGGCATTGCAAGACGGCACCATTGACATGATTGTCACCGATCATTCACCCCACGCCGCCGAGGAAAAGGATCGGGAGTACGGCTACGCTCCCAGCGGCTTTCCCGGGCTTGAGACTTCCTTGGCCGTAATGCTGACCGCTTTTTGGCATACGGGCAAGTTGACGTTGCCGCAACTTATCGCCAAAATGACGAGCGAACCGGCGCGTATTTTTGGTTTGCCGGGCGGCAGTCTCGGCGTTGGCAAGGCGGCTGATGTTACGGTAATTGATCCTGATTATCGTTGGGTTGTTGATCCGACGGCGTTTTATACCAAGTGCCGCATCAGCCCCTTTAAGGGCAGGGAAATGCGCGGCAAGGCGGTGCTGACCATGGTCGGCGGCAAGACGGTAATGAGGAGCGGCAAAGTTCTTGTTTAAGGAGAAAAATTTGGACGGGAAACTCATTTTGGCAGACGGCAGTTCTTTCGGCGGCACGCTTCTCGGTGAAGCGCCTGCCGACGGCGAAGTCGTCTTTAATACGGGCATGACCGGCTATCAGGAAATACTCACCGACCCTTCCTATTGTCGGCAAATAGTCACGTTGACTTACCCTATGATTGGCAATTACGGCACCAACGGGTGCTTTATGCAGGCAGACAAGCCCTATGTGGGCGGGTTTGTGGTAAGCGAGCTTTGCCGCGAGGGCAGTAACTGGCAAAACGCCGGGAATCTTGACGTATTCTTGGCAGAGCATAATATCCCGTGTTTATACGGTGTCGACACTCGCGCCGTCACGCGGAAGATCCGTGCGGCGGGGACGATGAAAGGCGTCATTTGCGCGGCGGACACGCCGCAAGAGCAAATTGAC
>CAJORE010000030.1 GCA_905236595.1 uncultured Selenomonadaceae bacterium
AAAAAATTTTGTGTGCAAATATCGGCCAATAGTTCGGCGGGGAAAAATTCCACTAATACGCCAAATTTTTGTGCCGCCGAGAGCAGTCCCGCCTCATCCTTTTTCAGAGTTACGCTTGCCATTTTGGCGATGCTTGCCCCAGGGCGTCCGATACATTTTTTTGCAAAATCCACCGCCGCCGTTATCGTCGGTTCGCCGGTACCGCGGCGGCAACCGATGCCGACTACCAAGCGGCGGGGAATAAGCTGTAAAATGTTGTCGGCGGGGGGCAAAGGCTTATTGGTTACTACTACAGCAAGAGCGTCGGCAAGGTTGTTATCGGTTATGGCGACACATTTTGCCGCAATGTTGCGCTTGGCGAGCACATTTAAGAAAAAATCCCGCTCGGCAAGTGTTTCGTCAATTAACCAGCAAGGTGTGATTTTGTCTAAAACGGCACGATTGAATTTTTTTATGTTTTCTTTGGGGTAAGGACGTAAAAAAAATTCTCCCGCGATCGTGTCGGGAGCAAGGCGATGGCGGACATCGGTCGCTGTGGTTATCACGGGAACGGCGGCAATTTTTTTCGCCAAAAATTTGGTGATACGGTTGGCGCCGCCCACATGACCGGACAGCAAACTAACCACGAAGTTGCCGCCCTCATCAACCGCCAAGACAGCGGGATCGGCAAGTTTACTGTTTAGCAAAGGCGCAATAAAACGAACGGCGATTCCCGTTGCGCCGACAAAAATCAATGTATCATAAGCGGCGAAGATTTTGGCTGTCGTATCTTGCCAATCTTTAACCGCAATTATGCGCGTCGCGGCAGACGCCGACAAATAATTTGATACGGCGTGTTTTTCATCGGGCAACGGTTTTTGGCGAACAAAAATATCGGCGGGGCAAGGCATGGCATTGCCTATTTTGGCCGCTAAATTCACACCCTCCGTCGTAAACGCCAGTAATGCGCATCTCACGGCGTACTGCGGGCGGTGCGAAAGCCGTGGGAAAAATCATCGGCATAAAGGCGGGACAATTCGTAATCACTCGCAAGACAATTTCCCACAACAATCATGGCCGTCTTGTCAATGGCGGCGTTTTTTACTTTATCGGCAATATCGTCAATATTGCCGCGTAAAATTTGTTCGTCCGGCCATGTGGCTTTTTTTACCACGGCGACGGGGGTCGTGCCGTCATACCCACCGTTTTTTAATTCCGCCATTACTTCGGTAATTTGTCCGACGGACAGAAAAATGCACATCGTTGCGCCATGTGTGGCAAGAGAGGTCAGATTTTCCTGCTCGGGTACGGCTGTTCGTCCTTCCCGTCGAGTTATAATGACGGTTTGTGTTACGCCGGGCAAAGTGTATTCGGCTTTTAACGAGGCAGCCGCTCCCAAAAAAGAGCTGACGCCGGGGGTGACGTCAAAGGCAATACCCTTGGCGGCAAAGGCGTCCATTTGCTCCTTTATTGCTCCGTACAATGCAGGGTCGCCCGTATGTAAGCGCACGACGTTTTTTTTCTCGCGTTCGGCATTTTCCGTCACGGCGAGAACTTCATCAAGGGTCATGCCGGCCGAATTGTAAATTTTGGCGTCGTCGCGACAAAAATCCAAAAGGGCGGGATTGACCAACGAACCGGCATAAATAACGACGTCAGCTTCGGCCAAAAGACGTTTGCCCTTCACCGTTATCAGTTCCGGGTCGCCGGGACCTGCTCCTACTATGTGAACCATGCTATACCTTCTCACCCGTTATTATTGTTATGGGATTTTGCGCCGCAGGCAAATCGAGACTTCCCACGCGACGCAAACGACTAACCTGCACGACAACCGCTTCATAGCGAAAATTGTCGCGTCTTTTCATATCCGCCAAACACGCGGCGACGGTTTGCGGTGTTATCGCCGTCACGACAATGCGTCCGCCGACCTTCAGACGATTGGCGAGCGCTTCGATGATAAGGCTGAGGTTACCGCCGCTGCCACCGACAAACGCCGCTGTAAGATCCGGCAAATCGGCAATTCCGTAAGGCGCCGTTGCGGGTATTATCGTCAAATTTTTTACGCCGAATTTGGCGGCGTTGGCATTTATAAGCGGGAGCGCCGTCGGATTTTTTTCGATGGCAAAAACATGACCGTTCTTGGCCAAAAGCGCGGCTTCGATGGACAGCGAACCCGTCCCCGCTCCTATGTCGCAAATCACCGCATTTTCGTCTATGCGTGCCGCTGTCAACGTCAAAATGCGAATTTCTTTTTTTGTCATGGGAACGGCTTTGTCGCGAAGAAATTCTTGGTCATCCATTCCCGGTACGAACGGCGTCAAGGCGTCCCACTCATTTGGGCAACGGCGCGTATTTTTTGGCGTATTTCGTCAAGCTGTGCGGGTGTCGGTACACCGGCCACGCGTATTTTTTCCGCGCAAATTTCGATGCCCATTGCTTTAAGCTCGTTTTCGACAAGGCCGATGCTCTGTCCGCCCCATCCGTAAGAACCGAAGGCAAAGCCCAAGTGATGAAGCGGGCTTAACCCTTTTATGTAACACAAAAATTTCGCGACGTTGGGCAACATTTGGTTATTGAGCGTCGAGGAGCCGACCGCCAAATACTTTGCCGTGAACATGGCGGCGACGACGTCGGCCATGGGATTTTTCTTGAGATCGAAAAATTCGGCGGGGATTCCCTGTTCGGCAAATGCGTCGGCTATTTCGGCGGCGATTTTTTCCGTTGAGTGCCACATACTGTCAAATACGACGACGGCGCGATCTTCAACTTCGCCGACGCTCCAACGTTCGTATGCCGCCAAAATGCTCAGGATATGTGAGCGCCAAAGAACGCCGTGGCCGGTGGCAATGGTTTTTATGTCGAGTTTGGATAAGGCGGCAAGCGCGTTATGGGCTTGCTTGCCGTAGGGCATTAAGATATTGGCATAATACTTTTTCGCCTCATACATGACGGTCGGCAAATCGTTTTCGTCGTCGAATCGTCCCGTTGAAGCAAAGTGCTGGCCGAAGGCATCGCTTGAGAAAAGGATTTTTTCCTCCGGGCAATAGGTTACCATGCTGTCCGGCCAATGAAGCATCGGCACCGTGATGAATTGAAGGTTACGTTTGCCGATGTTGAGCGTGTCGCCGCTTTTTACCGCTTGATATTTCAATTCCCCGAAACGCGCAGTTAAATTTTTTTGACCGTGCGGAGCGCTGGTTATAATAGTTGCATTCGGGCAAAGCTTGGCCAATTTGCCGATGGAGCCGGCATGATCGGGTTCGGCGTGATTGGAGACGATGTAGTCGATAGCGGCGATGTCGATGACCGAAGCTATGCGGCTGATAAGTTCGTCGGCACGGTCTTCTTTTACCGTGTCGATGAGAGTGATTTTGTCATCTATGATGAGATAGGCGTTATAAGTAGAGCCGCGACCGGTTTCGTAGCCGTGAAATTCGCGCAACGACCAATCAATGGCGCCGACGAAGTAGATGTCGTCGGCAATTTTTACCGCTTGCATATTATGTCTCCTTTTTCGTATGATGTCGGTGGGCGGCGGTTAAGGAATCTTGCGGAAAGTTTCCTTGAAACGCCCGTACCGCAAGTATTATAATCCCACAGGTTGCGTTTTTAGTCAAGTATGGGGGGACTTGCCAAAAACGTTGATTTTAGAGTAAAATAAGTTGCGAATACCATGAATAAAGCCTTCCTGAAACTCGTTTTTGTGTGCCGTCGGTCGTACCGAATGTGTGGCAGACGGTGGCACACAAACAGTAGCCGGGGATTTTTCGCCAAAAATTTTGACGTATGGAATGAAACGCTATGATTACATTGAAACAAATTGCGGCGTCACTTACGGCAGCGACGATAACTTTGTGTCCGTTCATCGGCGGCGAAGCGGCAAGTATTGTCAAAGCGACGCAAAAAAACGACGCTACGGGTTCTTTCGGCAAAATGGAGCGGTGGCGCTGTTCGACGTACGACGAAGGCGGCACGTTAATCTTTTCGGACAGTCCCGAATATGTAAAAGAAGACGGCATCTTGTACCAGGATACCGTCGTAGGCAAAGCCCGTGTTCTTTTTTATCATCTCAACGATTCGCCGACGGATAAAAAAGTTGCGGTGCTTTTAACTCGTGAAGGTTTTTCGCCGGCTAAGGTTACGATTACCCGTGGCGGCAGCGGTAAACCGGGCAACGATTTTTTGCGCGTCGGTCGCACAACGCAAAAGGCCTATTTTAAGGACGTGCGAAATGAAGAGCTTCTTATTGAAGAAGGTCAATCGCAACTTTTGCAAGAGGATATGGCAAAAAAGATTTTACGCCCCGGAAATCTTGTTTACGGTGTTTACGATTTTGAAACCAATCGTCCGGTGAAAGTTACGGTGCTGATTCATGATGCGGTGGTCGAAGCCGCAAGATTCGCCAAGACGGCCAAAGTTTTGCCCAAAGACGAGTATAAATTGCGCGGTACGTTTAAGGGAATGAACCGCGTCATCACCGCCGCAAAAAGTTATTATGCGGGGCGTGACGGTTTGGCGTATGTCCCGATCGGTGACAATGCGAACGATGTATTCAAATCGGGAATAGATGCCACCGATGGCGAGAGTGTTGTAAATTTCGGCAATTACGGCATTTTGTACCGGATAAAATTGCCGCTTGCCGAAAAAAGTTCGTTGCAGATTGGCCTTAGCCCGCAAGGCGGTGTGTACAGCGGCGCGGTAAAGGTATGGGCAAATGAACAACCGCTTAAAGGCAAAGTTATTATGACGCCGAAATACGGCGGATATTTCGGAGACAAAACCCTTCCCGACGAAGCGCATAAACTCATGGAACAAAATGCCGAAGGTGACCGAGCGGTTTTGACGAAGTATCACGAGTTGACCTTGCTTGGAACGTATAGCGGTACCAAAGAAGTGTTTATTGAATATTCGCCGCCCGGGGCATCAAATTTACCGGCGTGGTTAATTTTGGCACCCGGGTAATTTTCTTGTGAGAAAGAGAAGAACCATGAACCAAAAGAAAAAAGCATTAACAGTAGGAATCGTGTTTATAGCGTTGTTACTTGTAAGCGGGATGGTGCTTATGTACACCGGCAATGATGCCGTGGTGCTAGCGACGACGCGCAAAGAGGGAATTTTAACCGCCGAACAAGTGAAGCTTGCCTTTGACTCGGTCGGCGGTCGCATGATAAACGAGGCGGTAAAAGAAGGACAGTTTGTCAAAAAGGGCGACATCGTCATGGAGATTGATCCGACGGATACCGATCTTGCCATACAACGAATGAAAGCGCAAATTGCTCAAGCGGAGGCACAAATTGCCGGAACGGGCGGATCGATGAAAGCGCGCCACTTTGCCGTCGATAATGACGAGCAACAAAGTTTTCGCCAAATTGATCAACAACGGGCGGCGGTAGCGTCGGCCAAAGCTACGCTGGCGAACAGCCGCCTTGATTATAATCGCAAATTGGCGTTGGTCGAAGCGGGCGCCGTAGCGCAAAGTCAGTTAGACGATTCCAAAACGGCGCTTGACGTTGCGCAGGCGGCGCTTACGCAACAACAGCAATTATTGGATCGGTTGCTGGCCGGTGCAAGTTACGGCGGCTATACCGATGGCATGAATTTGCCGACGATTGCGCAGGAACGACAAGAAGCCGACAATATGCAAAACGATGTGGAGGCGCTCATACAGCAAAAAAATTCGTTGGAAGTTCAGCTCAAAGAATTGGAAGTGGCTAAGGAGCGGCTTACTTTGCGCGCCCCGGAGGACGGAAAGATAATAAAGATTTTGGCCAAGGCGGGCGAGATGATTTCCCCGTCGGCGCCGGTTGTTATTTTGGAAAGCAATCGGGCTTATTACGATATTTACGTCAGCGAAGAACAAGCGGTCAATTTGCGTGAAGGTCAAGAAATAGTCGGCAAGACCGTCGCCGGAAAAAAGGAAGTTAAAGGCACGATAAGACTTCTGACGCAGGCGCCGAGTTTTGCCGATTTGAAGCAGACTCGCGAGAAGGGGCAGGCGGATCTTTCGGCTTTTCAAGTGCGAATTTATATCGAGCCTCAAGAAGGGGTTCTTTCGGGGATGACGATCGAGGTACGTGACGATGAATTCGCTAAGGGATGAAGTTAAGTTTCTTTTTTCCGGCAAAGGTATGCCCTATGAAAAAGTGTGCATAATGGTGACGATTGTCATTACCGTTGTTCTGTGCTATCTTTTGTCCGGCAATTTTGCCAAAGATGCCAAGGTAGTTGTTATTGATCTTGACAATTCCGCTTACAGCCGCGACCTTACGAGCCGATTTAACGCCACCGAATACATGAAGGTTACGGCGGTCATCAATGCGGCCGTCAATCCCACGGATTTTTTTTACCGTGACGAAGCGGTGGCGGTGATTTATTTGCCGCATGACTTGGAGAAAAATCGTTTTTCGGGGTCGGACGCCGCCATCGGTGTATTTTATGATAAGACAAACGTTGCGCAAACCGCCGATATTCAAGCTGTAATGAACGAAATTGTCGCCATTGACAATGCTTCGCAGTCGGCGGGCGGCACGCTTTACTTGAATGATCGCAATTTGTTCAGTCCCAACGGTTCCACGAGCAATGCGCAAACACAGGGTTTTTTGTTTTTCTTCGGCAGTATGTTTTTCGTTTTTGCTACAATCGGCATGGTGCCGCGGCTTAGAATGACTCATGAATTGGATCGGATTTTGCTTGAGGGTACGCCTTGGGATTTGCTTTGTCGGCTCATCCCGTATTGCGCTTGTCTTGTCGTGTCATTTGTGTTTGGCATGGCTGTTTTGCGCGTTTGGGGTGATATGGTTTTTTCCGGATCGTTGATTAACTTTTTGTTTACGCAAGTGTTCTATGTGATTGCGCTTGGTATGTTGAGCTTAATTTTCGGGTGGGGGGCGGCCAATCCCGGTATCGCTTCATCACGAATGATTTTGTTCATTCCGGGCGGCTTTATCATGGGCGGCCCGACAAGCCCCATCGATCACTTGGCCGAATGGGTTCAGACTTTGTCCCACATTTTCCCGCTGACATGGGAATATCATTTTGTACGGGACATTGTGGCTCGCGGGGCAACAGTAGCCGACATCAGCAAGGAGTTTGGCGCGTTTTTGATTTATTTGGCGGTCGTGTCAATAATTTTTTGCGTAAAGTTCTACAAGGCGAAAGATGAATTTATACGGCGCACCAAAAACGAAGAGATAATGCAGCAAAAGTTGCATAATATCAGTGCGGCGCGTGGGTAAGGTCGGCAAACGCCGTTTAATTTATTTTTACGCATCGTGCTTATCGGGGAGGTGTGGGCTTTGGGCGAAGAAACCCGAGACGAAAGATTCAAGTGGCGCGACATTGCCATAAGGCGTATCTTGGTGGCTACCGACGGGTCGGCGCAGGCATTTCGTGCATTGAACGAGGCCATATACATTGCCGCTCTGTGCGACGCGCAAATAACGTTGCTTATGACCGTTGATTTAAACGAGCATGTCAGTGCATTTGAGCAGGTGAGCATGAGCGGTTATGTGTCGGCGGAGCTTAAAATTGCCGCTTATCAATTTCTGGCGGATTTGATGCACGTCATTCCTCCGGAAGTTCCCGCGCATACGCGGGTGGAGTCGGGTGATCCGGCCGATACGATAATAGAGGTTGCCGAGCAGGAAGAGAGTGATTTAATCGTTATTGGCAGCCGCGGCATGAGCAGCCTGAAAAGTTTTTTTATGGGCAACGTATCGGAACAGGTGTTGCGGCGTGCGTCTTGTCCGGTGTTGGTAAGCAAGGGTATGCCCGACGATTGGGACACCGAGGCGGATAATAACGGTTTTTTACCGTGAGGGCAAGTGCAGTTTGATGAATATGATTTTTATGTATGAAGATATGGGGAGAAAAATGGCAAAGACAACGAACACATCAACGCTCAAAGGCAAAGATTTTCTTTCGATTCACGATCTTACGACCGATGAGTTTCGGGAAATTTTGGATCTTGCCGCCGACTTGAAAACCAAACAAAAATGCGGAATCGAACATAAGTATTTAGAGGGCAAGACTCTTGGCATGATTTTTGAAAAATCTTCTACGCGCACACGGGTTTCCTTTGAAGTCGGTATGTATCAGCTGGGCGGTGCCGCGCTGTTTTTGAGCAGCCGCGATTTGCAGTTGGGACGCGGCGAGCCGATTAAGGATACGGCGCGGGTGCTTTCGCGTTATTTGGACGGCATTATGATTCGCACGTTCGGTCACGAACGTGCCGAAGAACTTGCCAAGTATGCCGATGTCCCCGTTATAAATGCGCTTACCGATTTGTTGCATCCTTGTCAGGTCTTGACGGATATGTTGACAATATGCGAATATAAGGGAAAAAATTTAAAAGGGCTGAAGATGGCCTACGTCGGCGACGGGAACAATATGGCACAGTCTTATTTGTACGGTTGCGCCAAGGCCGGCATCAACCTCACTGTTGCCACGCCCGAAGGCTATGCGCCGAATGATGTTGTTTTTGAGAATGCCATGCGCGACGCAAAAGAAAGCGGCGCCGTCTTGTCTTTGACCAAGGACGCGAAAGCCGCCGTGCGCGACGCCGACATTGTGGCGACAGATACTTGGGCAAGTATGGGGCAAGAGGCCGAACATGATGAACGCAAAAAAATTTTTTCTGCGTATCAGGTCAACGAAGACCTTTTGGCCAATGCTTCGTCACGCGTCATTGTTCTTCATTGCTTGCCGGCGTATCGCGGCGAAGAAATAACGGACGAAGTTTTTGAGAAAAATGCGCAGATTATTTTTGACGAGGCGGAAAACCGTCTGCATGTGCAAAAGGCGATAATGACTCTGACCATGGGTTGAAAAATTGCCGCAGAAAGGAATATTTTATGCTTGGTATGTCAATGGATATAGGCATTGATTTGGGTACGGCCAACGTTCTGGTGTATGTGAAAGGCAAAGGCATCGTGCTTCGCGAGCCATCTGTTGTTGCGATTGACAAGGACAACAACAAAGTTTTGGCGATAGGCGAAGAAGCGCGACGGATGATTGGACGCACGCCCGGCAATATCGTCGCTATTCGCCCGTTGAAAGAGGGTGTTATTGCCGATTACGACATAACGGAAAATATGTTGCGGCATTTTATCGAAAAGGTCATCGGCAAGTCGCTTATTTTTCGTCCGCGCATCATGATATGTATACCGTCGGGGGTCACCATGGTTGAGCAACGCGCCGTGCAAGAAGCAGCCGAACAGGCGGGCGCACGGCAAACGCAGCTCATTGAAGAGCCATTGGCGGCGGCGTTGGGTGCGGGACTTGATATTGCCGAAGCTTGCGGGAACATGGTTATTGACATTGGCGGCGGCACCACGGACATTGCCGTCATTTCGCTGGGCGGCATTGTCAACAGCGAAAGTTTGCGTATCGCCGGGGATAAGTTCGACTCGGATATAATTTTTTATGTGCGCAAAGAATTTAATTTGATGATAGGCGAACGCACGGCGGAAGATATAAAAATGAATGTCGGGGCGGCGTTTGCCGATGCGCGTAATCAGACGTTAGATATAAGAGGGCGCGATTTGTTGTCCGGCTTGCCCAAGACCGTAGCCATAACCACGGCACAAGCCGCTGAGGCGATGCATGAGTCGGTGACACGGATAATCGAATGTGTGAAAAAAGTCTTGGAAGAGACACCGCCGGAGCTTGCCGCCGACATTATGGACAGGGGCATAATTTTAACGGGCGGCGGCGCCATGCTGTATGGTTTGGACGAACTTATTCGCCGCGAGACGCAGATACCCACTTCAATGGCCGATGATGCCATGAGTTGTGTCGCCATAGGTTGCGGAAAAGCGCTTGATGTGTTCGGAAAATTTGACGGCCGGGCAACCAATACGAAGTTTAAGAAGAATTAGAATTTGCAAGAGGATTTTTTTCGGTTTTGGCGAAATAAGCAACGAAAGGCTTGTTTGCGATGCGAATAAAAAAACTCATCGTAGAGCGGCAAGTCAAAACGAAGGGAACCTCTGAAAAATTATTTTTATGAGCCGTCTGACGCGTCAAATGCACGACGGGCGGCGATGCACGAACGGTTACCGGGGATGCTTTGCGGTATGAACGGGGGTATGAGTTTGTATGTGGCGAGGATTATACACGGCGGCATCCGGCATGATAACGGAGACAAAACGAACCGATACGCTGGCCAACAACCTGGCCAATGCGGATACGGCCGGATTCAAGCGTGATGTGGCCGTAAGTGAGGAATTTGAACCGATGTTGCTCCGGCGTATAAATGATTATGATCCTTCTCTTGATATTACGGCATTTAAGCGTTTCCGGTTAAATACAAAGGATCCGGCGGTCGGCACTTTGGGTCTTGGAGCGTACGTTGCCGAAATCGCTGTGGATCGGGAGCAAGGCAGTTTTCAAACGACGGGCAATCCGTATGATGTCGCAATATCCGGTAACGGCTTTTTGGCGGTGCAAACCGACAACGGTATTCGCTATACAAGGGACGGTGCGCTTTTTCGCGGCAGTACCGGTGTTTTGCAAAATATGAAAGGTCAGCCCATACTTGACCAAAACGAACAGCCGATAACCATTCCCGGTAATTTGCGTCAGGTAACGATAGGCGCTCAAGGACAAATTTACGGTGACGGGCGGCTCTTGGGACAGATGATGTTCGTGGAGTTTGGCCCGGATAGGCGCGCTATATTAAAACAGGGCGACAATTTATGGCAACCGCAGGAAGGCGCACAAAGAAGTCCGGCCACGGGCGAAATTGAACAGGGAATGCTTGAGCGTTCAAATTCTAACGTCGTCAACGAGATGGTTGCGCTAATAAACAATCAGCGTATCTATGAAGCCGGTTCCAAGGCCGTGATAACGCAAGATTCTCTTTTGGATAAAGCGGTCAACGATTTGGGACGCGTCGGATGACGGGGAATCTTATAAAGAACGGGAAAATCAAAACTATGGGAAATACTGCATAAATGAGTTCGTGCCATTGCCGAGGGATTTTTTCGGCAGACAAGGAACGACGACGAAGCGTAG